>JASJCW010000130.1 GCA_030065265.1 Prochloraceae cyanobacterium | reverse complement strand
GGTTTTTCTAGATAAGGAAGCAATATTTCATGACAGCGATCGAATTCTCTACGGAAAGTAGGCTGAGTTTGATACAATTGCTGTCCCATATTTACATATTGTGAACCTTGTCCTGTAAAAAGAAATGCTATTTTGGGACGGTTGCTACCTGTTACTATTTCGGGGACATTTTCGCCTGTTTCAAAAGCTTTTAAATCTTGCAATAATTGTTCTGAAGATTCGATCACAGTAGCGAGTCGATGTTTAAAATGCGATCGCCCCGTATTGGCATTAAAGCAAATATCTGCTATTGAAATCTTGGGATTAGCTTCTAAATAATCTTCATATTTAAGTGCCAATTCCCGCAAAGCAACTTCGCTTTTAGCTGAAAGCGTCAGTAAATGCAAAGGACGTTCGAGTAATCTATTATTCTCTTCGTCCCGTCTCCCCGTCTCCCCGTCTCCTTCAACAGAATTTAACAACTCACCTACGACAACGTTAGCATTAGTTCCCCCAAAACCAAAAGAACTTACTCCTGCTAGTTTTGTTTCATTTGACCAAGATTTGAGTTTAGTAGGAATCTTTAAGGGAGTATTTTCGAGAGAAATATGAGGATTTAATTTATTGAAGTTTAAATGTGGCGGAATTTCTCCATGTTTTAAAGCCAATACTACTTTAATTAAACCAGCTATTCCCGCAGCAGCTTCTAAATGACCGATATTTGTTTTAACCGACCCCACCCAACAAGTTTCTTGCAGAGATCGATCTGATAATAGTATTTTTTTGAGAGCATTTAATTCAATTGGGTCTCCCAAAGAAGTACCAGTCCCATGTGCTTCGATATAACTAATTTGATCGGCTTTTACTCCAGCATTTGAAAGTGCTTGGTTGATAACTTTTTGTTGACACAAGCCATTAGGTGCTGTAAGTCCATTGCTGCGACCATCTTGATTGATTGCCGAGCCTTTTATAACTGCTAAAATATTATCTTTATTTCTAACAGCATCCTCTAACCTTTTAAGAACTATTATTCCGCAACCTTCTCCTCTTACATATCCATCAGCAGCAGCATCAAAAGTCTTACAGCGATCGTCAGCAGCAAGCATTCCTGTGAGAGAAAAGGTTTCGGTCACATCTGGGGATAAAATTAAATTTACTCCTCCAGCTAAAGCCAAATTACATTCATTTTGACGCAAACTTTGACAAGCTTGATGTACTGCTACCAAAGATGAAGAACAAGCAGTATCTATTGCTATACTCGGTCCTCGTAAATCTAATATATAAGATAAACGATTGGCAGCAATACTAAAAGCATTGCCAGTGCCAGAATAAACATTAGTATTAGCTAAATTTTGAATTCTCGCATAATCGTAGTTACTAATACCGATAAAGACTCCAGTGTTTGTTCCTGCTAAATGCTGCGCTGGAATTGAAGCATTTTCTAAAGCTTCCCAACTTACTTCTAAAAGTAATCTTTGTTGAGGATCTATTTGTTCTGCTTCTCGTGGAGAAATGCCAAAAAACTCTGGATCGAATAAATCTACTCCCTCTAAAAAACCACCTCGTTTAATAAAGGATGAAGGATTCTGGATGAAGGATGAATTATTGTTTCGCTCGAACATTTTAGAGCGAGATTCATTTAATGGCATTTCAGAAATTGCATCTATTCCATTTCGTAATAATTCCCAAAAAGCTTGCGTATTTTCTGCTCCTGGAAATCTACAACTTATACCAATTATGGCAATTTCTTCTGTTTCTTTTGCCGATTTTTTAGACTCGATCGCAGCATACTCATTAGATGTGGAATTCTCGGTTAAATATCTCGCTAAACTTTCAATTGAAGGATAATCGTATAATAAAGTTGCCGAGAGCGATGCAGCGCGGTCTTGGGCAGCCAGTCCGTTGCGGGGGTTCCCCCCGTTGTAGGAACTGGCGTGGTTTCCCCCATGAGCGACTGCATTTGTGAGCGTCCGCTCTAAAAATGTTTCTAATTCTCCTACAATACTTACTGCTTTAACAGAATTTATACCGTAACTAGAAAATGGTTCTTTAATATCTATTTCTTCGGGGTTAATTTGAATCTCTCTAGCGATGCGATCGACTAACCACTCTTCAATTGTTCGGGCTTTATTTTCTTTTTGAATAGAATAATTAATAGTTTTTTCTGACCAGCTAGTTACAACTTCTAAACTATCTTCTAAAAACTTTTGCCTAACAGCACGTCGCTGAATTTTACCACTAGAAGTCTTAGGAATCGTTGCTGTTTTTATTAGTACCACAGCATAAACTGTTAGTTCTTGTTCTTCTGAAACTGCTTGACGAATGGCTGTAAAAACTTCATCGACATTCAATTTATTGCGATAAGTTCGTTCTATTTCCTGAACGACAACCAACCTTTCTTGTCCCTCTTTTTTTACTCCAAAAGCTGCTCCACAACCCGATCGCAATGCTGGATGACTTTTTTCTACTGTTAATTCTATATCTTGAGGATAGTAATTGCGACCGCGAATAATAATTAAATCTTTTAATCTTCCCGTAACAAATAGTTCACCATCTTGTATAAATCCTAAATCTCCAGTACGTAAAAATCTCCCTTTTTTCCTATCTGTTGTATAAGCCAAAAAAGTACTTTCTGTTGCTTCCCTTTGCGACCAATAACCTTTAGCAACACTCTCACTTTGTACCCAAATTTCTCCTACTTCTTTATCTCCACAACTTATAAAAGTTTCTGGATTAACAATTTTAACTTTCTGGTTAAATTTAATTTGACCACAACCAACTATTTTTTGAGAACTAGCCCCAAAAGATTTTACTATTTTATTTTGTGATAGTGCTTCTATATCGAAACTTTTAATAACAGGAGGCTCATTTTTTGACGCTCCAGAAACTAATAAAGTGCTTTCTGCCATCCCATAACAAGGATAGAATCTATTAGCATCGAACCCAACCGAGGCAAAAGTAGCGATAAATTTTTCCAGGGTTTCAGCGCGGATAGGTTCAGAGCCATTGAAAGCTAATTCCCAACTACTCAAGTCTAAATTTACCATCTGTTCAGGACTAATTTTACTAACACACAAGTCATAAGCAAAATTAGGTCCCCCGCTAGTAGTGGCTTTATATTTAGAGATAGCTTGCAGCCAGTTTAAAGGCTTTTTAAGAAAGTCCTCTGGAGACATTAAAGTGACTGGAAAACCACCGTAGAGAGGCTGTAAGATGCCACCTATTAAACCCATGTCGTGATACATCGGCAGCCAACTTACTACACTACTGTTAGGTGTATGTCCGAAATACTGGTAAATTAAAGCTGAATTATGCAGCAGATTACTATGAGTAAGCATGACACCTTTCGGCTTACCAGTAGAGCCAGAAGTGTACTGTAAAAAGGCTAAACTGTCACTGTCTAGTTTTGGCTTTTCCCAATCTCTTTCTGAGACATCATAAGAATTGTCCGTTGCCAACCATCGTACATTCTCAAAACTACTCGATCGAGATAGCAACGATTGGATTTTAGAGAGATGGGTGCTTGTAGTTAAAGCTATCGCAATCTTGGCATCAGTAGCAATTGCTTCAATTCTTGGTCTGTGTCTTTGGTTTCGGGGTGGATAAGCTGTAACTGCGATTGTACCTGCATACAAACAACCAAAAAAAGCGACGATATATTCTAAATCTGAAGGATACAAAAGTAGAGCGCGTTTACCGCTCATACCTAAAGACTGTAGTATAGCAGCCAGTTTTTTACTACGGCGATCAAGTTCCCTGTAACTTATATTCCCCTGTTCGACTATTCCATCTTGTAAAAATCTATAGGCTAATTTTTTAGGCTGGGTGAAGCTCCTATAACTCAAAAGCTCTACCAACGATCTGAATTTAGGCAATTGATGAGATTTTTTCATTGCACTGTCGATCGAGTTCATTTATTGAGAAATAATATCTAATAGCTGTTTTGAGCCAGGGCTTTGCTTTTGAGAGTAGTTCTCACAGCTTGAAAATGAAGCTTAGATAGACTTCAAATCCAGCTAATCCTTAATACACAACTCTTTTATGGCATTTAAACAAAATTGGTTTTTTTTAACAATCTAAAATATTTCTCAATAATAAACTAGAATAAAACTAAAGATTTTGTCAACTACCAAAGTCAAATAAAACTATTTCTCAGCTAGACATCCGCTTAAAAGCTTCTAACCGCAGGGTTTTCAGACCCCAATAGTTGAAAGTAATTTTTATAAAAATTATGCAAAGCTTCCGTCACGCTCTCAAATTTTTCTGTTTAGCACTTCTAAGCTTAGTGTTTGTTGCAGCTTGTCATAATTCTGAACCTACGGTGTCACCACAAATTCCAGATAACGGAAAACTGGTCAAACACGCTCTCGGTGAAACAGTAGTTCCTTTAAACCCGCAGCGAGTAGTTGTTCTGACTCAAGATGCACTAGATAATTCCCTTGCTTTAGGAATAAAACCTGTTGGCTCTTCCTTTGCTGGGTTTGCTCAACGTGCTGGATACGGCAATTTTCCGGCTTATCTCGAAGACAAAACTGAAGGAATAACTAATGTCGGTCATACAGCTAGCCCAAACTTGGAGAAAATTCTCGCTCTCAAACCAGACCTAATTCTAGGAAGTAAACAAGCACATCAATCGATTTACAGACAGTTATCTGGGATCGCCCCTACCGTTTTAGCCACGCGCCCTAGCGAACAAAATATCCAAATATATGCAGAAGCGTTAGGAAAAACCAAAGAAGCTAAGAAACTTCAGCAAGAATTAGACCGTCGTTTCCAAGAATTTCAGCAACAGATGGGAGAGAAACTAGCAACTACTGAAGTTTCCGTGCTTCGTTTTCGACCTGATCGAGTGCGTTTGTACATGAACAAGTCCTTTGCTGGATACATTCTCCATCGAGCAGGTTTACCGCGACCTCCTGCTCAAGATAAAGATCAAACCTATGAAGCTGTCAGTATAGAAGCAGTATCTGCAATGGATGGGGATGTAATTTTTTATTTTCAAGATAACCCTGAAAATTCTATGGTAACAAAAATCATGGAGCATCCTCTTTGGTCGCAATTAGAGGCTGTTAAGAACCAGCGAGTATATGAAGTATCTTTTGATACCTGGTTGTTAGGAAATGGTATTCTGGCAATCAACAAAGCGATCGATGATCTATTTCAATATTTAACACAAACCTAAAAAAGTAAATGGATAATTTTTTTTGTGCCGAAGAATCTCGTCAAGCAAATGAAGAATTAATTGGGAGTGCAGGTAATTATCAAATTTATATACTAATTGAATGTCCTCCACCTTGGGCATCAGAATTGTTTGAATCTAAAGCTATTTCTCCCAGTATGAAAGCTCAATCATTCGAGCTAGCAAAAGAAATAATGTCGCAAAAAATATTAGTCAGACCTCTGCTGATATATAACGAAAAACTTAAGCAAGAAAACGGTACAAGATTGATAATTTACGAAGTCGAAGCAGGCTCCACCGTGAGACGGCGGAGTACCTTCGACAGCCAACCAAAAGGTCTAGCTAATAGTTATAGTAAGCAAGAGTTTCTACTAGATAAACTCGAAGATGCCACCTCTGTAGTGCGAGATTATTTAGCAGATAAAGAGCCAAACGCTACCAAAATAGAAAGTTCGACGCGGGATATTTTAGTATGCACACATGGCAGCCATGATCGCTGTTGCGCCCGTTACGGTAAGCCTTTTTATTACGAAGCTTTAGCTACTGTATCTGATTTAGCTTTGGATAACATTCGTATTTGGCAATGCAGTCATTTTGGCGGTCATCGTTTTGCACCAACTGCGATCGATCTTCCTGAAGGAAGATGGTATGGTAGACTCGATCGCAATACATTTACTTCTATCTTGACCCGCAAAGGAGATATTAATCTTTTCAATAATGTTTACCGAGGTTGGGGAATACTATCCAAACTCGCACAAGTTTTAGAGTGTCAATTGCTATTAGAACATGGATGGGAATGGCTCGATTATCAGGTTAGTTGTAAAGCGATCAAGCAAAATGAAGACTGCACTTCCTCTGAAATTGAACTAATTTTTCAAACTCCCGATGGGGTTACAAATACCTATCAAGCAGAAGTAGTTAAAGACGAAAACAAAACTGTCTGCTTAAGAACAGGTTGCAATAAATCAGAAACAGCTAAACTTCCAAAATTAGTTGTCAAAAGTTTAGTTAAAGTTTAGTTAGTAGTATTTTTGTAGTTAAAATTAATTTAAGACTTTTTTTCCCAATTAAGTTTTTATTTTTTGTCAGAAAAACCTAATAGAAATAATATGGCAACAGCAGCAAATAAACTACCTACCAAAAAAGCAGTTTGAGCATTATATATTTGCCAAAGAAAACCTGTCAGTAGACTAGCTAGAAAAACTGACAATCCTACAGCCAAATTGAGAAACCCAAAAGCTGTACCGCGCAAAGAAACTGGAACTAGATCGGCTATTAATGCTGCTAATATGCCTTTATTCGTACCGAGATGCACGCCATAAAGGGCAAATAATATCCAAATTTGTAGGGGAGTTTGAACGAGAGCAAAGCCCAGATATACTAGGCTATAAAGCAGAAATCCACAGATTAATATTCTCCTGCGCTCAAATCGATCTGATAATATACCTGCTGGATAGGCACTAAAAAAGTAAGTTATATTTGTCACTACTAAAGTCAGAGGAACGATCGCGGGAGAGATTCCTATTTCTTCTGCCCTTAATAATAAAAAAGCATTGCTAGAATTTCCTAAATTAAAAAGTAAAGCTACTATTACTAATACCCAATATTTTCGACTTAAATTAGTCAATTTGTTTAAATCAAAAGGATTAGTTCGGGGAATTTTTGTTGGGTTATTGTCTGCTTGCTTTGCTTCTTTTACTCCCATTGCCAGACAACTAACTGATAAGATACCAGGAATTAAAGTTAGGGCGAAAACAAGGCGAAAATTGTCATTAGAAACCCCCATTAAACTAAAAGCAAAAATCGGTCCTAAAAAAGCACCGATGGTATCGAGAGACTGACGCAAACCATAAGCAGCACCGCGCTTATTTAAGTCAGTAGCATCAGCAATTAAAGCATCTCGTGGAGCGACTCTAATACCTTTACCAACGCGATCGCCAAAATAAGCAATTAGTACCCAAACAGGATTTATCGCGATCGCAAACAAAGCTTTAGAAACCGCAGATAAACCGTATCCAACTAAGGCTAATTCTTTACGTTTTCCCAAATAGTCGCTTAAACTACCCGAAAATATCTTGACAATTGAAACAGTAATTGCTGCTACTCCTTCAATTAGTCCGACAGTTAAAATATTAGCTCCCAAAGTAACAACTAAAAATAAAGGTAATAGAGATTGAACCATCCCAGAACTAATGTCCATAAAGAGACTGACAAATCCCAACACCCAGATAGTTTTAGGCATTCGTTGCAAAATTTTCATTTATTAAGAGAAGAAAAACTTTTTAATTTACGTCCGATGGGAATGCACATAGGAGTTCCAGCTATCGGATCTGGTACAATTTGACAATCTAAATTAAAAACATCTTGCACCATATTTACTGTCATTATCTGTTCTGGCGCACCTTCAGCATAAATCCGACCTTGTTTTATAGCAATCAAATGGTCAGCATAACGACAAGCTAAATTTAAATCGTGTAATACCATAGCGATCGTTTTTCCCTTATTCTCATTTAATTCATGCAGCAGATCTAACAAATCTACTTGATGAGAGAGATCTAAATAAGTTGTCGGCTCGTCCAGTAGTAAAATATCCGTATCCTGAGCCAATGTCATAGCAATCCAAGCTCGCTGTCTTTGTCCTCCTGAAAGAGAATCTAACGACCGACTTGACAATTCTTTCATTGCTGTAATTGTTAAAGCTTCCTCAACCATGCGCTCGTCTTCAGCAGACCATTGCTGCAACCAGTTTTGGTGAGGATAACGACCTTGAGCTACTAAATCCCTGACAGTTAGACCTTCTGGAGCAACAGGAGTTTGAGGCAGCATTCCTAAGCGTTTGGCTACTGTTTTAGTTGAAAGCTTATAAATTGCCTTTCCGTCAAGATAAACCATACCCCCACGAGGTTTTAATAGTCGAGCAAGTCCTCTCAGGAGGGTCGATTTTCCGCAACCATTAGCACCAACTAGGACTGTAATTTTTCCAGTAGCAATTGCTACGTTAAGATCGACAACGATCGGCTTATTATCATAGCCAAGAGTAAGCTGTTTGGTTTTCAGTCGATTGAGGGAATTTTTTTTTTGATTCATTGTGCGCGATTTTGAATTAATAAATAGAGAAAATAAGGAGCGCCAATCGCTGCGGTGATAATACCGCAAGGAAGTTCGATCGCAAATAGTAATCTTCCTAATAAATCTGCCCATACTACTAGCATTCCTCCGCACGCTCCAGCTACAGGCAATAGTCCTTGATGGGAAGAGCCAACCAACTGTCTTCCTAAATGGGGTGCCATTAAACCAACAAACCCAACTGCACCTGCTGTTGCTACTGATGCTCCTGCTAAAGCAACACTGGTTAATAGTAATAAACCTCTTTGCCACTCAACTTTACTGCCCAAACAGCGAGCGGTATCATCTCCTAAATTTAGAGTATTTAATTCCCCTGCAAGTAACAAGGCTAATATTCCAAAAATACCAATCCAAGGAAGAAGTGCTAAAACTTGTTCTGTGTTACGTCCGTAAACACTCCCCGCTAACCAAACTAAAGCCTGAGAAACATTATTAATATCGCCAAAAGTAACCATTAGGTTGGTTATAGCATTAACAATTAAATTAAAGCCAACACCGACTAAAATCAGTCGAATGGGAGAACTTCCTCCATCCCAAGCCAAGAAATAAATTAACAAAGAAACCAATAACGCACCTACCATAGCAGCAAAAGGAAGAATAGAGATGGGTGCATTAGGAAATAGGACGAGTAAGCTAACAGCAGATAAAGAAGCCCCTGCGTTAACACCGATAATACCTGGTGCAGCCAGGGGATTGCGAGTGATACCTTGGATAATCGTTCCAGCGATCGCCAGCCCCGTCCCTACTAAAAAAGCAACTAAAATTCGAGGTAAGCGAAGGGTATTAATAATGAAAGGATAATCTGGGTTTGTTGTCTCTAACCCCAATAGTGTTTTTATTACTTCGAGGGGTGGTATTTGGTATTCTCCATATCCTAGGCTAATTACTATTCCCGCTAAAGTGAGCAGCGCGATCGCTAACAAAATCCCTGGAACTTGACGATTAATGTAGAATGAAACGGGAAATCCTTTCAGACGTATAATTAACCATTGTTTTGTCATTTTTTATTAACTTTTAACTTAATTAAATAGATAAAGAAAGGCGCACCAATTAAAGGCATCACTAAACCCACGGGCAATTCTATCGGTTTAAGAACTATGCGAGCTAAGATATCAGCAACTAGTAATAATATTGCTCCGAAGACAGCAGCATAAGGCAAAATCCAACGATAATCTAAACCTACTAAAAAACGAACTATATGAGGAATAATTAAACCGATAAATCCGATCGGTCCTGCTACAGCTACGCTTCCTCCTGCTAGTAAAATAATACTGAGGGCGGACAGAATTTTAATCCGAGCAGTTTTGACTCCTAAACCTTTGGCTACATCTTCTCCTAAACTGAGTAAGGTTATTTGTCTGCTGAGAGCAAATGCTAAGATTAATCCCAAAGCAAAATAGGGCAATACTTGTATTAATAAATTAATTTCTCTACCTGCTACCGAACCAGCTAACCAAAACCTAATTTCGTCGAGGGTTTTTTGGCTCAAAATTAATATAGCACTGGTGATAGCTGATATAAAAGCGGTAATAGCAGCACCAGCTATAGTTAGATTCAGAGGTGTGAGTCCTCCTCGACTAATAGAACTAATTGTATATACTGTAATAGCACTCAAACCAGCTCCAGCAAAAGCAAACCCAGCATAGACATATAGAGAATTATTGCCGAAAATAAATGTTGCTATAACTACTGCAAAAGCTGCTCCCGCATTTACTCCTAAAATACTGGGGGATGCTAATGGATTTCTTGTTAATCCTTGCATTAGTGCGCCCGCTACAGCAAGAGCAGCACCTACCATTATGGCTATTAGCGATCGCGGTATTCTTACGGTACGAACTATTAAATGTTCCCTCGAACCATCATATGCTGTCAAGGCTGCATAAACTTGGTTAAGAGAAATATCTGCTGTTCCAGATATCGTACTTATTATTAAACATATTATTAGTACTAGCAAGCTGGCAATTAATCCACTCACAAGTAGAGAAGGCGATCTATTTCTTGTTGTAACTAGCTGTTTAATCACTCTTGTTGCTGTTATTGTTGCTGGTAATGTTGAAAACAGAAGTTATACCAATTCTCGGGCGTTGCTGAATATGAAGTAGTCAAACTTGTGAGAAACTTTGGCAAATAATTAAAACTTCCGATAGCATAAAATATTTATAGCAATCCAATGATAGATAAGGACATCTCTTAATTCCTCTGCGCCTCTGCGACTCTGCGTGAAATATTATCAAGCTTGTCCTAACATTTACTTCGACTGCTATACTGTGTCTATTTAGCAACGCCAGTTTACGAGGAAGTATCAAAAGCGAGCATTGTATAAGATTCGCACAGTAGTACCCCTACCAGCACTATAATTTTGATCGAAGGGAAGATCGGGGGCGAGTGGATTGCTAAGACCACCAACAAATTGTGAACTAGCTGGAAAATATTGATTGTTAAACAGATTCTCTACCCCAATTTGTAACTCTCCTCGTCCGATAGAGATGCGACTGATCAAATCTACAAGCAGATAACTTTCTATGGGGAAGTCTTCCACTCCTTCATCAAAAGCTCGATCGCGATCGCCGACATAGAAGAATTGCAAGCGATTGCGCCAACCAGGAAGAGTTTGATTTTCTACATAAGCAGTCAGTCTCCAGGGTGCAATTTCTCCGCTATTAAGAGGGAAGTAATCCCCATCATCGTCTGGATCGTTTTCTCCTTCAGACCAACCAAAACTAGTCCCAATTAACCAGGATTCCCTTGGTTGCCAATCCAGAGTTGCTTCAACACCATAGATTCTTTGAGGCGATCGCTCTAGTTCTAAAAGACCTGTTTCCTCATCGGGAGTTAAACTCGAACCATTGTCTGAATAGTTAAAAAACCCAGCTAAAGTAAATTGTACGTTGTCAAAGTTACCTCGAAAACCAATTTCATATTCCGTCACTTTAATCGGTTCAGTTAATTCTAAACCATCATCCACCGAGACAAATTCTTCTCCAGGTCGGCGCAAAGCACGACCGATATCGGGTATGAAAAAACCTTGACCAATGCTAGCGAATACCCCTACGTTATTAGTAAAGTTATAGACAATACCCCCATTGAAAACAAAGTCATCTGGGTTTTGATCTCCTCCCTCTACAGGTGTACCCTCCACAATCTGATTATTTCGCACAGCAGTAGGGGTGTAATCATCGATGCTAACAGAGATGTTTTCGTAACGGACACCACCACTAAGTATTAAGCTATCCGTAGCCTCCCATTTTAGTTGGGCAAACAAACCCAAATTATTCACAAAATAAGGCGGTGTAAATTCTAATTCGTCTATTTTGCGTAATTGTTGCTCTTGAACGAAAAGGTCTTCATCAAACAAATCGGTAAGCTGAATATTTCTTTCACTGGTATAGTCAACTCCCCAAAGCAAACCAAGACTTTCATCTTGGGTAAAAGGAGTGTCGAGTTGCAAACGAGTACCCCATCTTTGATTTTCTAAGCGGGACTGAAATAGAGTAGGAAAAAACTCCAGTGAAACTTCTCTCCCTCCAAAGGGAATGGGACGACCATCAGCAAATTCGCCACGAGCCAGGGTATCTATATAATAAATTTGGAATTGAAGATCGCCCCCTAAAACATTCTCATTACTATAGACAGCAGATACTAGAAAATTTACGTCTTTTGGGTTATCTTCTCGGTCTAAATCTTCTAATTCTTCTGCCTCTGCTTTTTGTCTGCCAGGAGTAGCAAAAGTGTCAAATGAGGCAATAAAGTTAGTATCTCTGCGAGAATTAAAGTAATTTGTTGAAAATTGAAGACGTTGATTTTCGCCAATGTTTACCCCTACCTTACCTAACACATTAAAAGAAAGAGTGTCGCTCAAACTTGCTTCATCAGCAATACGGTCTCCTTCTCCATCAAAAAAGCTACCAATCGACTCTTGAGAAAAGTTAAAGACATAATCGACATTGTTATCGACACCAGCAACTGTTGCCTGAAAGTTATTGCCAAGACTATCCGCATCTAGATTACTAAAAGAAGTATTTAAACCTGCTCTTTGATCGAAATCGACCCCTTCAGTGGGAGCTTGGCGAGTGATAATGTTAATTACACCCCCTGTTCCTTGACCACCAAATATTGCAGTTGGGCCATTGGTTACTTCAATTCTTTCTACTGCACTAGAATCAATACTTCTCAACTCTTGTCGATTTACTCGGAAATTACTGTTTACAGGTATGCCATCAATGAGGATTAATGCTTCTCTTCCTCTCAAAGTTTGTCCTCGCGTGTTGCGATTTTGGTTAGGAGGAGCAAAACCAGGGACTGTAGTGCCAAGAAGATCGCCGATATCGTTGGATATAATGGTTTGTCGCTCAATTTCCTCCCGCTCGATTACTGTTATAGAGCGTGGCACTTCCGATAGTGGTTCTTCTCTTCGCGTACTGATAATTTGAATTTCCTCGGCTGCTTCAGTTTGGGCTGTGGCTTCTGTTGTCACCCCTAAGATCAAATCCCGCTCCGAGGGAATCACCTCAGCAGTAGGAGCATTATTTTCTCCAGTAATTATTACCTGAATGCTAGTAGCGTCTGCTTGAGTTACAGCAATTTCAACAATTCCCTCGGCTGGATTGGTTTCTCTAAATTCATTTCCTGTAGGTAAAGCTAAAGTTGCATCGAGGATATCGATAATTAAATTGTTTCCTTCAGGAAGGATTAACGGGACTAATTGTTGTCCTGTTGCAGTTTCTAAGATTATCTGTAATCCGCTATCAGTTTGATTGAGTCGTATCCTTGTTACCTCAATAATTTCTTCATCCTCAGTATTTTGAACCAGCAAATCTTTGGCAGAAATCGAAAACTGGCTTTTAATAGCTTGTCGCTGTAAGCGAGACTGCCCTTTAAGACTGTATGGTTTATCATCTCCCCCTGACAAGTTATTTAATTCCTCCGCCACAACGGGGTTTATAACTACCATTGCTAAAAAAAAGCTCAATTTACAACAACCAATTAATTTGCTGCTGCTCCTGTTGTTGTTCATCTTATAGCTGTTCAAATAATCTCTATTCCTTCTCAATAAACTAAAAATTAAACTTGCGATCGCCGAAGGTTCTGATTTCATTTACTTTTAATTACCATTTAATTTGTTGCAAATATTTTTGATAAAGCTTATCGCTGCTAAATTAGATTGGCTAATTAACTCTCAAGCAGCAATACCCAAATAAGAAAGCGATCGCAGGTGTTCCCTAATTGCGACGTTAATAATAGTTCTACAGATTTTAATTTATTCGTTAGTAAGTTATTGGATAAATGTGATTTATTCTTTAGTGGTAGCAATTGCCATATTTGCCCCTGGAACTTGTCGCAGACGATCCATTATCTTAACTACCTGTCCATGTTCGACTTTTTCATCAGCATTAATAATTACCAAAGATTCGGAATTGGGTGGGATTTTCTCGATCAATGCACCTTTGATTGCGTCGAGTTGAATTGGCTGGCGATCGATAAATATATCCCCGTCAGCTTCGATGGTGATGTTAATCTGTTCGGGTAGTTTGGCTTCTGCCGTTTGTGCTGAAGGTAAATTGACTGGTAAACCCTGCGATCGCGATAAAAACAGCGTAGAAATAATGAAAAAAGCCAAAATCGAAAATATTACATCGATCATTGGCAAAATATTGATTTCAAAACCTTCTTCAGGCTCATTTATAGGACGCATATTTTCTCAGTCCTTGATGAAAACGACGATACAACAGTTCTAATTGACCGCCATATTCTTGAATTAAAGCCA
>JASJCW010000129.1 GCA_030065265.1 Prochloraceae cyanobacterium | reverse complement strand
CCTCTGGTTTCCAAGCCAATAGCGACCTCATCGGCATAAACCACCATTTGAAAAACCAAAGGTACTATCAGTCCAGAGAACCATTTGCTCGGTTGTCGTTTGAGATCGATACCTCGAAGTTGGTTTGCTTCCCAAATTCGCTCCAACTCTTGTTGCATCAGGGGAAAAAATCGCCAAATCAGCATCAGACTCAGGGTGATAAAGCTCGGCAAGCGTGCTGTCTGGAGCGAGCGAATTAAATCGGCTGGCGGCGTGCTCAGAGCTAAAACTGGTGTTGGCAGCAAAATCGCTAACA
The DNA here is from genome assembly GCA_030065265.1 of Prochloraceae cyanobacterium. Classification (GTDB taxonomy): domain Bacteria; phylum Cyanobacteriota; class Cyanobacteriia; order Cyanobacteriales; family JASJDA01; genus JASJDA01. The sequence continues at coordinate 13,503 of JASJCW010000129.1, read as the reverse complement.
GTCGTAAGCTGCTGAAAATTGCTTTCGACCAATCTCCCAAAAGCCAAGCGGAAAAGAAGGCAAACAGGGTTAAGCTCAGCAAACTGTAGATAAATAATCCTAGAGGAATTCTAATTTGAACCAGTAAAAATAATACTCCGCCGATTAAAGCCAGCATCGATGGTATCTGTTTGAGGAAAAGAGACAAACAGATCAATATCAAAGCAAGTCCTATTTTGAGAAATGGGTCGATCTGCTTGAGAAAACTAGAGCGATTTTGCTGTTTAAAGTTCGTCATCGAGCTTACCTGCCCGTTTTAGTTGATAAACAATTTTTTCCCCTAACCACCAGCCGCAGCCACCTGTAATAGCTGCTGCAACCGATAGCAATCCGATTAACCATGGCTTGGTTAAAAGTGTGGCAAATTTATCTCCCAACATCAATCCTGCTCCGACCAAACCGATCACTACAGCACTGGCAAAGAATAATACTGTTGCGAATAATCGGTTATTTTTAGAACGATAATTACCCCGCAGATAGATAACTAGTTCGGTTAAAAATGTTGTTAAAACTAAATAAAGTGTAATAGCTGGGGAGAGGGGAAGAACCAAGACTGCTAAGGGCAAAATTATTAAAGCAATGCTGCCGCGCTTTTGCAATCTAGCCATACCCAAGGTGAGAAAGATGCCGCCTATAGGGGCCCAGGCTATCAATTGGAAGAACGGCGGCACTAACGGCCCGATAATAAAAATAGATGCCACCATCCCGATAGTCATGAAAGCAGCAAAGACATAGTCTCGTAAACTCCATTTACTCTTCATAAGAGATCGGTTTGTTGTAAATTCTAATAGTTTACAATTAAAAACTATTATATTGACTTAAAAATTTAGCAATTAAATAATAAATATTGCGATCGAGATTGGCTCGAATTTTTTAGAGGTTAATAAAAACTGCAGAAATTTTTGTAACAAAATCTCATCTCATCTCACTCTCTAACTATCTTAGTTACATTGTGACCGAAATATATTTATGAGTATTGAGTCAGTCAATTTTTTAAAGTCGAAAGGAGTGAAATTTCTCCGTGTCACTTTTTGCGATAACGCTAACGCGATCCGCGCCAAGGCTATCCATATAGATATTCTCGAATCAAATCTCGATTATCCGGTCAGTATCACTGCTGCCCAGCAAGCTTTTCCGATAATGTACGATGCTGTAGTCAGTCAAAGCGGATTACAACCGGTAGGAGAAATTTGGTTAGTTCCAGATTGGACAACTCTGAAAATTTTACCCTACGCGCCAACTCACGCCATAGTTATGGCAGATATGGTTGTGGCAGATAGGAGCGAAAGCGGGAGTTCGTCTTGGTCGTTATGTCCGAGGGCTTTCCTCAAACGAGCGATCGCAGCTGCCAAAGAAGCGGGAATAGAAGTGATGGCAGCTTTTGAAAATGAATTTGTCTTGCTAGATAATGTTGCCGATCGAATTATTCCCACTGACGATACGGTTTTTGCTGCAACTCTAGCAATGGATCTCAATTACAAGACCATCGATGCGATCGCCGATGCTTTGATAGCTCAAGATATTATTGTCGAAAGATATTATCCTGAATCTGGGCCCGGACAGCAGGAAATTTCAATTCGCTACGATCGGGCAATGGCAGCAGCCGACCGTCAGATTCTCTTTCGAGAAACAGTTCGGGGTGTTGCCATCGAACGGGGACTTAAAGCTTCCTTTTTGCCGAAAATATTTGCCGATCGCGCCGGTAACGGTTGCCACGTACATTTAAGTTTGTGGCAAGATGGTAAAAATATAACTGGGGACGGTAGCGGTCAAGTTTCTGCGATCGCTTTAAGTTTTATTGGCGGAATTTTGCAACATTTGCCGGCTCTGATGGCTTTGACAACCCCCAGCACTAATTCTTACCGTCGCATTTGTCCTCACTATTGGAGCGGAGCTTTTACGGCTTGGGGTTATGATAATCGCGAGGCAGCAATACGGGTACCGAGTAACCCAATTCTCCCGAGTCCGACCCATTTTGAATTAAAAACTTCTGACGCTACGGCTAATCCTTACCTTGCTTTGGGAGCAGTAATTTATGCTGGAATAGATGGAGTCCGAAATAATCTCAATCCAGGTAGCCCGATAGATGTTGACCCTGGAAATTTTTCTGAAGTAGAATTGTCCCGACGCGGTATCTCCCGATTGCCTCAAAATTTAGGGGAAGCGATCGATCGCAGCTCGAGCGATCGATTGTTGCTAGATGCTCTCGGGCCGGAATTGTCTCGCGCTTATTTAGCGGTGCGACGAGCGGAGTGGGAGGCAATGAAAGAGATGGAATTAGAGGAAGAGGTAAAACTATTATTAGAACGTTACTGATAAATGAAAATCCAAATTGCAAATATTCCTTTAATTGACCATCACGCTCATAATCTGCTCGAGCCGGAAGTTTTCCGCCAATATCCTTATTCGGCTGCTTTTAGTGAAGGTTCGGATCCGCCAATTATTGACTACCACGCTCGTCAGACTCTTTGCTATCGACGTAGTTTGCGCGATATTGGCGCGCTTTTGCAATGCGAACCAACTGAGGCCGCCATTCTCGAACGACGGGAAAAGTTAGGAATCGAACGGCTCACTCAACTTTGTTTGAGCAGATCTAACATTCAAAGTATCTTCTTGGATGATGGATTTCAGGCCGAACAAATCTTACCGTTAGAATGGCATCAAAAATTTTTGCCAGTTTATAGGTTATTGCGGATAGAAAGTCTTGCTGAAACTTTATTTTCTGAGATTGCTTCTTTTGAGAAATTCTTAGATAGTTTTCGCGATCGACTTACAAATTTGCCAGCTAATGTTGTTGGATTTAAAAGTATTGCTGCTTATCGTACTGGTTTAGCGATCGCATCAATTTCTCAACAAGAGGCAAAAACTGCTTTTGATTTGCTCAAACAGACTGACAAAGAACGTCCTTTTCGACTTCAAAATAAGTCTTTAATTGATTTTTTACTGGCAACTGCTTTAGAAATTGCTCAGCGATCGCAAATGCCGATCCAATTTCATACTGGATTTGGCGATCGAGACTTGGATTTATTTTTTTCCAATCCTTTGCATTTGCGATCTATTTTAGAAGATTCTCGTTACAGCAATGTCCCGATCGTTTTGCTTCACGGTTCCTATCCTTTCACTCGTCAAGCAGCTTATTTAGCTTCAGTTTATCCTCAAGTCTATCTTGATTTTGGTTTGGCTATACCATTTTTAAGCGTATCCGGGATGCGAGATACTTTAAGAAACTTGCTAGAGCTAGCACCAACTTCCAAAATTATGTATTCTTCAGATGCTCATTTTATCCCTGAATTGTACTATTTAGGAAGTCGATGGGGACGAGAAATATTAAAACAAGTATTAATAGAATCGATTCAAGATGGCGATTTAACTGAACTTGAAGCTGAAACAATTGCTCGATCGATCTTGTTAGAAAATGCTCGCAATCTCTATCAAATTGAATCAAAGGATTAGGAGTGGCTCGATTTGCTCTTGCTTAAATTGTCACAGTAGCTGCACCAAAAGCTGCTTCAATTAATGCTCGGCTGTATTATCAAAACGTGAGTTCGACGTAGTCTTAAATCGCCTTCACTTTATAGCGTCTGGCTTCTCACGAAAGATTAAATAAAATCGCTATATGTAGCAGTAGAAGTTTTGGTTAGGAGATTTTAAGATCGGCAAAAGTCTTAAATTTTAAGCATAACGCTACAGATCGATTTTACGAATCTTTTACCTGTCTTGGTGAGCGTTCCCTTGCGCGTGAGCCTCGCGCGGGGTCTCACCGCTCTTGCCTCTTGCCTCCAAAATTACCTTCTAACTTGCCGTTTTAAAACTTTCTTTGTTATCTTATACGTATTCGTTATGAGTTTGTTTTATCTTGAGGCTTAAGAATATGGTAAAAATAGTCGGACTTGGTGGCAGCTTGAGAACTAAATCCTATAGTGCTTTAGCCTTAAAATTGGCAGCAATGCGAGTCGAAGCATTAGGAGCAGAAGTAGAGATTTTAGAATTAAGGGATTTAAAATTGCCATTTTGCGACGGTAGCGATGAATATCCAGAATATCCCGATGTCGCGAGAATGCAGGAAAAGATTAAAGCAGCAGACGGATTAATCTTAGCCAGTCCAGAATATCACGGCAGTCTTAGCGGCAGTCTTAAAAATGCTTTAGATTTAATGAGTTTCGAGCATTTATCCGGTAAAGTTTGCGGAGCGATTAGCGTACTTGGCGGACAAAATAATAGTAATGCATTAAACGACTTGCGAATTATCACCAGATGGGTTCATGGTTGGATGATACCCGAACAAATTGCGATCGCCCAAGCATGGCAAGCATTTGATGCCGATGGCAAAATATTAGATGAAAAACTATCGGAACGTTTCGACAAATTTGCCCAAAGCTTGGTAGATAATACGCGAAAATTACGAGGAATTTAGCCAATATATCCTGGAAAAAGATCTTCACCTCTCTGGTCTGAAACTAAAAAAACAGCAGATAGAGAGGTTGAAAATTATTTAGACTAAAGCAGTAATAATTTCCTCTAAATTACGAGCGTAAACTTGTTTTGAATAGTCTTGCAATTCTCGTTCCGATGAAAAAAGATAACGTTTCATGGTTGCTTCTTGAACGATTTGCATCATTGGACGGCGAAGTCGTTCGTATTTTAAAAAAGCTGCACTAATAGCATCAGTATTATCTAGATCGTTATGCTTAGCTAAATCGGCGATTAAAGTAGAAATGACTGCAGCATCTTCTAATCCTTGATTAGCACCTTGAGCAGCAAAAGGAGGCATCCCGTGAGCCGCATCGCCAACTAATACAACTCTATCTTGATGCCAAATTGGTTCGATTCCTTCGCGATCTTTTTTATTAACAAGATTAGCAGTTTCAGGAAAAGCAAGAGAATCAGAAATATTAGTGCGATGAATGTGATAAAGACGTTTAACCATAGCTTCAGGAGGAGATTTAGCGACTAATTTCCTGAGACTGAGGGGAAAATCGATCTCTTCTAACTTTTGTACTGTCAAATCGATTAATTCTTGTCCCGATCTATCTTTTAATTCCTGGGAAGGTAAAGGGACATGAATTAGGTAGCCAAATTTCGACTCGCGACGAAACAAGATTAATTTTGAGATATTTTTATTCCCACTATTATTATCTTCAGATATGTCTCCTTCATTAGAAATACTGACAACTCCATTGTGTTTTAAGAAAGTTTCTTGAAGTTCGTTAGCGATCGCCTCTGGCAATTCTATTCCTCCACAAGATATGGCTGTAAATCCAGAATATTCAGGTTTAGCAAAATCGGAATAAGGACTATTTTGATAAAGAACTTGTCGTATTCTTGAATTTATACCATCAGCAGCAACAACCAATTTAGCTAAAAAAGATTTTGAGATTGATTTTAGAGAATCGTTATTTTCTGCTGGCTGATTTTCATCCCAATAAGCGTAAGGATTAGCTTCTATTTCCCCATTACACAAACAATCGATCCTGATGCGATCTGATTCTGCAACAATATTAGTACAGCGACGATTAGCTACAACCAAATCTGAAGGTAATTGCTTTCTTAAAGCAGTTTGCAAATCGTACCAATTTATATGAGTACGACCTTCACCATAAATTTCATACCAATCATCGTACTCTAAAGAAATAGAAGATTTAGATATTTTTTCTCCTTTTGTGTTCCTTGTCTCCCATTTGGGTTTCTCAGAACTATTTGCTAATTTGGATGGCTCAAAACCTGCTGCTTTTACTGCTTGATAAGTATTGCAATCGATATATTTTAATGCTTTCAAGCCATTAGGTGCGAGATCGATAGCTTGACCGACTTTTTGAAAAGCACGAGTTTTATCAATAACTAAAATGTTGGTAATTCCACGACTATAGAGTCCGATCGCAGTTGCCAAACCAACCGGGCCCGCACCAACTATAACAACATCATAAATTTTCATAAAAAAGGTTGCTAAGTTAACTTAATTGTTTTGAAAAATAATACTACTGACTCAATTATCTTGAAAAAAAATCCTACAAGTTTTAAGAAGTTGGCAAATATGAGATACTGCTTAAGATAAGATAGTTAATTAAAAAAATGGCGATTCAAAGAGTTGGTGCGATCGGTGGGGGACAATTAGCCTGGATGATGGCGGCCGAAGCCAAAAAATTAGGTCTAGAACTAATCGTACAAACTCCCAACCCCAACGATCCGGCCGTAATTGCAGCCAACGACGTTATTTTAGGCGCGATCGCAGATGCTAAAGCCACTGAAAAATTAGCAGTTCTTTGCGATGTTATTACTTTTGAAAACGAATTTATCGACTTAGAAGCACTTAAATTATTAGCAGCAAAAGGGGTCTGTTTTCGTCCTTCTCTCGATGCTTTAAGTCATTTATTAGATAAATATCACCAGAATTGTTATTTTAAAAATCTCGGTTTGCCACTACCAGAGTTTATTGCTTTAGAATCATCAGAAAAGATTAAATCTCCTTTTGGTTTTCCCGCAGTTCTCAAAGCGCGCAGACACGGATATGATGGTCGGGGTACTTTTATTGTTAACAGTCAAATAGAGCTAGAAGAGATTTGGCAGCGTTGCGATCGCCCCGAGATGCTTTTAGAGGAATTTATTGATTTTGACAAAGAATTAGCCGTTATCGCAGCGCGCAACAGTAAAGGGGAGATCGTTGTTTATCCAGTAGTAGAAACTTTTCAAAAAGAGCAAGTTTGTCGTTGGGTAATTGCTCCGGCCGATGTTTCTACTGAGGTTGTAGAACAAATAAATACTATTGCTAAAACTATATTAGAAAAGTTGGATGTAGTTGGCGTATTCGGAATCGAACTTTTCTTGACTAAAGACGATCGCGTCCTGATTAATGAAATAGCACCCCGAACTCACAATTCCGGTCATTTTAGCCTCGATGCTTGCGATACCTCTCAATTTGCCATGCAACTGCGAGCTGTGGCCGATTTTCCCTTGAGTTCCCCCCAATTAAAATGTCACAGTGCATTGATGGTCAATCTATTGGGAATAGAAACGGAGCAAATTAAAGCTAGACTAGAGAAATTAGCCGAGATCCCTAATTCTTACCTCCATTGGTACGGTAAAGCAGAATCTCGTCCTGGCAGAAAAATGGGTCATATTACGGTACTTTTCTCAGCAGAACCGGCTCAATCTTGGCAGGCGATCGCTAAAGAAATAGAATCGATTTGGTACGGTTAAAATAACCTTTGCAAATTTAGAAAAAAACAATATCATGTATATACGTTCGCTGCGACGTTGGTGACTGCCAATAATGTTTTTCGATCTATGCTTTTATTGATTGGGAATCAACAGCTATCGCGGCCGTATACTGGTCTGAGTAGCCAGAAACGATAAGCGAAGAGAGCGTCGATACCCCCCTGGTTTTTCCAGGTCGCAAACTGAGGTAAAACGGCGTTGCGGTGACAAAAATTTTAACTAAAAGCCTTTTCTATTTTTAGAGAAGGTTTTTTAGTATTGCTTGAGATAAAAGAAATTAGCCAAACCTTCAAGAACGGGGCTTGCAAATAAAAATAAAATATACAAATTTAAAATAATACACAGTAAGATCTATCTAGTAAATAGTACCGTCAATCAGAATATTGCCACAAGAAAACTTAAAATTTTGCAAAAAATTAGCATTTCCGGCTCGGGTAATTGAAATAGATCGCGGCTTAACTTTAATTCATCAACAAATGAAAGCGACACCGGTAGTAGTTGCAGACATTTGGGTCAAAGCAGGATCTAGGGCCGAACCAAAAGAATGGACGGGAATGGCTCATTTTTTAGAACACGCCATTTTTAAAGGCTCCGATCGCGTTGGGGTTGGGGTATTCGATCGCGCGATCGAATACAATGGAGGCAACAGCAATGCAGCCACCAGTCACGATTACGCTCATTTTTATTTAACTACCGCCGCACCGTATTTAAAGGATACTTTACCATTACTTGCCGACATTTTATTACAACCTAGCATCGCTCCAGCAGAATTCGAGCGAGAAAAAGATGTCATCATCGAGGAAATTCTTGCCAGTCAAGACGATCCTGACGGAGTTGGCTACGAAATATTATGTCAAATGATGTTTCAAAAACATCCCTACGGGCGATCGATTTTAGGAGAAGCTAACAATATTTTGCAATATTCTCCCGAAATGATGCGATCTTTCCATCAGACTCATTATCAACCGGAAAATATTACCGTTGCGATCGTCGGGGGGTTAGAAGCGGAACAAGCGATCGAACTAGTGACTGAATCTTTTAGCCAATTTAATAATCATAGCGTCAAATGTCCTCCACCCCATTACGAAGCGCAACAGCCGCTCGATGAAGTGCGTCGTCAGAAGATAGCTTTACCGAGAATAGAAGAGGCCCGTTTATTAATGGGTTGGGTGGGGCCTGGTATCGATCGCCTTGAAGACGCGATCGCCCTCGATGCACTATCGGTTATTTTAACCGGAGGAATGGGTTCTCGATTGGTACGAGAATTAAGAGAAGAAAAAAATTTAGTATTCGATATTGATAGCGATTTTTCGCTGCAAAAAGATTTAAGTTTATTTACAATATCTGCTTGGTTAGAACCGAATAAATTAGAAATAGTTGAAAAAATTATTTGCGATCGCATTCTAGAACTACAAAATAATTTAGTTAAAGAGTCGGAATTAGTCCGCTGTCAGCGATTATTACGCAATGATTTTTTCTTTTCTACCGAAACGCCCTATCAATTAGCCAGTCTGTACGGTTACTATCATACAATCGCTTCGGCGGAATTATCGATAACTTATCCAGACTATCTCGATCGCTTGACAACAAGCCAATTACAAAAAATAGCCAATAATTATCTTTGTCTTTCTAGCTATGGAATAGTGGCGATCGAACCTCGTTAGCAAGCAAGCAGTCAGTAAAAATTTAAGAGCAAATAATGCAAACGTTCACTTCAACTCAAACAATAAATCGAGTAATTTTAAATAACGGTATTACTTTAATTTCAATTGAAAATCCCACTGCAGATATTATTGCTAGTCGAATTTTTATTAAAGCAGCAGGCAGCAGTTCCAATTTATCAGAACAAGCTGGAATTTCCCATTTAATTGCCGCAACAATGACCAAAGGCTGCAAAGATCTCTCTTCACAAGATATCGCCGAAAGAGTAGAATCGATCGGGGCCAGTTTGGGTGCTAGTGCTGCTTCAGACTACTTTTTAATCAATATTAAAACAGTGACCGGCGATTTTCCGCAAATGCTTCAATTAGCCTCAGATATGTTGCGATCGCCTACTTTTCCCGAAAAAGAAGTCAAACTAGAAAAATATTTAACCAAACAAAATATTAAATCTCAACTCGAACAACCTTTTAATGTTGCTTACGAGGGTCTATCAAAAATTTTATATCCCAACCATCCTTACGGAATATCCACTTTAGGTACGCTCGAAACAATTGAAAATTTAAGCCGCGAAGATCTCCAAACCTACCATCAAAATTATTTTCGCCCCGATCGCCTTGTAATTACTATTTGCGGTCGAATAACCCACAATCAGGCGATCGATCTGGTTCGAGAAGTTTTTGACGATTGGCAAGCCCCTGAAGACTCTACATCCTTTCTGTCATTGCCTCAAATCGATTCTAATCCCGATCGGGTCGTAATTCCTCAAGAGAGCCAACAATCGATTATTATGCTCGGTTATCTGGGGGTATCGGTGAGCGATCGCGACTATGCACCGTTAAAATTGTTAAGCACTTATTTAGGTAACGGTCTTTCGAGTCGTTTGTTTGTTGAATTGCGAGAAAAACTAGGTTTAGCTTACGATGTTTCCGCATTCTTTCCCACGAGACTCGATCGCGCTGCTTTGATAGCTTATATCGGAACTGCACCTAAAAACAATGAGATCGCTTTAAATAAATTGCGCGAAGAGATCGATCGTCTCAGCGCAACTAAATTAACCCCAGAAGAATTACAAGCTGCTAAGAATAAGTTACTCGGTCAGTATGCTTTAGGCAAGCAAACCAATGCAGAAATAGCTCACACTTTTGGATGGTATCAAACTTTAGGCAAGGGCATTGAATTCGATACCGAGTTTCAAGAAAATATCAAACAAGTTACTTCCGAAATGGCTCAAGAGGTAGCGCGAAAATATTTGCAACAACCTTGTATCTCAATCGTAGGATCGGGAAATATTCCCGAATCATAGTTTTAAAACTCTAACCCAGACCGACTGACCCCCCCGATATTTCTTTAATAAAGATATAATTTTCAGAAATACTCGCTAAAATCTCTCTAATGAGTCGAATTTCTTCGTCTAGCACAAAAAAACCATTTTTTCAAGAAATATTTTCCTGGCTATATAGTTTCTGGAAGTTTTCTCGTCCTCACACAATTATCGGGACAACTCTAAGCGTTATTGCATTGTATGCTATTGCTTTGACAACCGTCGATCGCAATTTAAACTCATCAATCGAGATCGGACAGCTTTTCGGGACTTGGTTGGCTTGTTTGTGTGGCAATATTTATATAACTGGTTTAAATCAGCTAGAAGATGTGGCGATCGATAAAATTAATAAGCCTCACTTGCCGATCGCAGCAGGAGAATTCTCTTTACAAACTGGAAAATATATTGTTGCAATTTGTGGTATCGTTGCACTTTTTTCGTCAGGATTTTTAGGAGTGTGGTTATTTGCAACTGTAGGATTGAGTTTGGCGATCGGAACAATCTACTCCTTACCACCAATTAGATTGAAACGTTTTCCTTTTTTTGCCGCTTTATGTATTTTTCTTGTCCGGGGAGTCGTCGTCAATTTAGGGATATTTTCTCATTTTATCGAGCGATTCCAGGGAAAAGTCTTTTTAACCCCTGCAGTGTTGCTGATAACTGCTTTTATTCTCATATTTACGGTAGCGATCGCCATTTTTAAAGATATTCCCGATCTCGAAGGAGATAAAAAATACAATATTTCTACTTTTACAATCTTATTAGGTAAAGAAACCATTTTTAATATTTCTCGCTGGATCGTTACTGCTTGTTATCTTGGCATGATGATAGCGGGATTTTTAACTCTTAATGGGATTAATCCGATATTTTTAGTCAGCACTCATTTAGGTTTGCTAGCTTTATTGTGGTGGCGATCGCTGGGTGTCAATTTAGACGATAAAATCGCGATCGCCAGTTTTTACCAATTTATTTGGAAACTATTCTTTTTAGAATATTTAGTTTTCCCGACTGCTTGTTGGTTAGTTTAACTCGCTAAGCGAGGTATTGAAAAAAAAGCAAGCATTTTATGTTTAATTAGAAACTCGATCCTTCTTCCCTCTTCCTTCTCGCGCAGCGAGTTAAAGACAAAACCTAAACTTTGATTGTAACGGTGGTCTTTAAAGTAAAGCTTTTTCAATATACGTTTTATTTACAAGTCTTTGAGAATCTCTAGATGAAATATCATCGACAATTGTTAAATTTTCGCCAATTATTTTAGATTGATGAAGGCATTCTTCAGCACTATTTAATAAATTGTCTGGATTATCCCCCTGATTCGGTTTAATACAAGCAACACCTAAATTGAGACTTAAATTTTTCTTTGCTTTAGTTTCAAAATTTTCAAGCTCGATTTGGCGAATTTTTTCACTTATATTTTTACTTAAATTTCCAGCTTTGATCGTATTACTATTTTCCATGATAATCGCAAATTTATTCCGATCTAAATAAAATGCTGTATCTGTTAATTCATCGAGAGATTCTAAGAGGATTGAACTTACTTTTCTTAAACAACCATTTAAAGCCAATCGATCGTAACGACCTAAATCTTTTTGTAATAAATTTATTTCTAATAATATAACCGATAACCAATCTCGTTTTAAGAGGGATTTTGACCATTTTTTTAGCAAATAACTTTTAAATAAAGCATCGTTTCCTAATCCGGTTGTTTTATCTTTACCACTTGCTAATTCTAAGTTTTCATTGGCCTCTGTGAGTTGGAGATTAGTTTCTTCTAATAATTGATGATTTATTTGACTGATTTTTGCATAAGCACCCAGTAATTCTGTAATACTTACCAACTTACATTTAATTGGTGTCAGCATAATAATCAGCGGTTCTCTAAATCTGCTTGTTTCTCTTGCTAGAGCTTGGGTTGCTGCTTCAACTATTAAAGTATTTGAAAAAACAAATAAATCGCTAATATAAACATATTTTAATAAATACTCAATTTTTCTTTTCGCCGCTAATTCCAAGCTATAAGGACGACTCATATATTCTTGAAAACTTTCTCTTGATATTGCTCCAATTATGCGATCTTTATCGCTTAGCAATACTCCTGGAAGTCCCGGATCTGCGGCGAACATTTCAGTTAATTTTGTCGCACTTGTAGATAGCTCTACTTTTTCGTCATAACACCTTAATTCCATAATCATAGAATTTTTATTCATAACAAAAAGACTCCGATCTCACTGCTTGCTTAATCTATATTTAGAATTAATTTACTTATCTGAAAGAATTGAATTATTTTTGTTAGCTTTCGATACTAACGTGAATATTTTATACTATTTATAATTTTTATTAAGATTATATTTTTGAACTATTAAGCTCCATAATAGACAAGGGTCTCAAATAACGCAAAGTATCTCTAACTAATTAGTTATAAAATCAGATTGAAAGCTTGAAATAAGTTAAGTTTTTGCGATCGAGATCGCTTCCGTATAATTACTTAGTAGCTATGATTAAGAAAAGATTTAAATAAAAAAATGAATAATAATTTTAACGACAACAATCACAGTCTAGATTATTTAGTTAAATTTGCTTTTATTGTGGTTTTAGTTCCGCTTTCTACGGCAATATTCTATCATCTTGGCAACTTAGGCTTTTCTCAATCCTCTTTAGAAATCGATCCAAACATGACCAATTCACAAATTAAGATCCCTGCAAAAGAATAAGATTGAGATAGATATTGAAAAAAAAATTTTGTTCGATCGACTGTGGTGCGATCGCAGTCAAATGACCAGATATAGCAGTCGAAGCAAAGGTTATGACAATTTTATTTGTTCCCTACTACCTACTACCTACTACCTATTCTCTGCTTTTACAATTAGTGTCCTAATCTATAGTTCAGTTGCTATATATTTACTCTTTACTACTAGTTTTAGTTTTTCTGAGCTGGTTTAAATTGTAAAAAAAAGATACTGTAACAGTTATTTTACAGCCATTACAGTATCGAATTAGAAATTAAATACTGCTGAGATTAGTATTAATTATCGGATCTGGAATTAAATTAGATGCAGCGATCGCATTAGTTGATAAAAATGTTAGTGGTGTGGGGGTTAATTGAACTTCAAACGCACCGATATCTACAGTACCGTTAACAATGCGATCGAATCCATCCCCCCTTTGGTCTGTCGTCACTCCAGGAGGTACGTTAGCATTATTTCCAGCATCGATCGCCAAAGATCCGGCTAATAATTCTTGAGTAAAACTATCGCCACCATTATCTTGTA
>JASJCW010000128.1 GCA_030065265.1 Prochloraceae cyanobacterium | reverse complement strand
CAAAAAGATTTAAAAGCCTCTTATTCCTTTTTTAAAATGGTATTAGTTCTTACTTTTAGATCTGCAAAAATAGATATTATCCTCGAATTTACAAGCAGATTTTTTTGAGTAAATCTTAAAAATTGTTAGTTAGTAAAAATGAGAATAGAATCGAAGTTTATAGTAATTAAATTGACCGTCAGTTAATTTTCAATCAAGATTTTTTTATTCTTTACCTAGTATTGACAACGACTATTTTACCGAGTATTCCCGATTTACCAGAGCCAAATTCTTAAAAAAAACCTGTTTTATATACTTAATTAAATATATCTGTGCCAAATCTATAATAAGCTCGTGCGATCGCTATCATAAAAGGATTAGGATCTTTACTGCGTCTAGATAAACATTCGCGAAAAATATCCCTTTTTAAAACATGGTTCATGTAAAACAGGTTGAATTATCTCATTTTAAATCTTTTGGCGGTACGACTAAAATACCGTTACTACCTGGTTTTACCGTAATTTCCGGGCCTAACGGATCGGGAAAATCGAATATTCTCGATGCATTATTATTCTGTCTCGGTTTGGCTAGTTCGCGGGGAATGCGTGCCGAACGTCTCCCAGATTTAGTCAATCATAAATATAGTAACAACGGACGCGCCGCAGAAACAATTGTTTCTGTAACTTTCGATATTTCCGATCTCGAAGATCCTCCCGAAGATCTGCAAGACGAAGCAGAATCGACAGATATTGCTCTAAACCCCGCAAATAATTCCGAATGGACTGTAACTAGGAAATTACGAGTTACTAAAGGAGGAAGCTACTCAACAACATTTTATATTAACGGTCAACCTTCAACTGCAAGCGAACTGCACCAACAATTAAATCGCCTGCGGATCTACCCAGAAGGGTATAATGTTGTCTTGCAAGGGGACGTAACTCGCATTATTACGATGAACGTTCGCGAACGTCGCGAGATTATAGATGAATTAGCAGGTGTAGCAGAATTCGATCGCAAAATCGAACAAACAAAAAAAACTCTCGAAGCTGTTAGGGAAAGAGAAGATCGCTGTAAAATAATCGAACAAGAATTAGTTAAAACTAAAGATCGTCTCGCTACCGATCGCATTAAAGCTGAAAAATATCAAAAACTAAAAAGCAAAATTATTGAAAAGCAAGAGTGGGAAATCGTTTTACAATGGCGATCGCAGACTCAACAACTATCCCAACTCGAAACAGATCTCGCTAATTGCGATACCGAAACGACTGATTTAACTCAACAACTCGATAAGTTAGATTTGCAAATTGAAGAGACATCCACCCAACTTGACTCTCTCAACGCTCGAGTCAAAGAATTAGGAGAAGAAGAGCAATTATCTCTAGCTTCAGATTTAGCAACTCAAAAAGCTAAAAAACACCAACTACAACAACAAGAAGAAGAATTAAATAATACTGATTTAAAAATAGATCGCAATATCGCAACAGCCAAACAAAAAAACGATCGCGATCGCCAATCGATCGAATTGTTGCTTCAAGAAAAAATAAAATTAGAAACCGAAACTATTCCCGATTTATCCGAGATTCAAAATCGCTCCAAACAAACCCTAGAAGAAACCAAACAAAAATCTGAAGCGATCGCGGCCGCTAGCGATGCTTGGGTGCAAGAACAAACCGCACTCTCCCATAAAATATCCGATTTACAAAAAACCCTCAACCCCCAACGTACCGAACAAGCAAAATTAAAAGAGCGTCACCAACAACTAGAAAATAAAATAGCACAAGAAAGCCAGTTATTGACTGCTACAGAAGCCGAAATTACCAGCAAACAGCCTCAAGAACAAGAATTATCTACAGAAATCACCAATAGCGAAGCGCAAATCCAAAACTTAGCCGAAAAATTGGCTTCGGCCGAAGCAGAATTACAGATCCAGCAAGAAACTCAAAAAAGACTGCTCAAAGAACAAAGAGAAAAGCAACGTCAACTAGATAAATTAGAAGCAGCGAATTTAGCTCAGCAAGAAGCGCAAGGTACTTATGCTAGCAAAATAATTTTAAATTCTAACTTAAATGGTGTCTGCGGTCTAGTCGCCCAACTCGGACAAGTCGATCCTAAATATCAATTAGCCCTAGAAATAGCTGCTGGGGGGCGTTTGGGGTTTATCGTAGTTGAAAACGATCGCATTGCTGCATCGGGTATAGAAATTCTCAAACAACAAAAAGCAGGAAGGGCGACATTTTTACCCCTCAACAAAATTCAATCTCCTCGCCATCTTGAAACTGTTACCCTGCGCTACGCCCCTGGTTTCGTCGATTTAGCAGTAAATCTAATCGATTGTGACGATATTTACCGTAAAATCTTCGCTTACGTCTTCGGCAATACCGTCGTTTTTGATAACATTCAAGATGCTCGCACTTATCTTGGCAAACATCGCATAGTTACCTTAGCCGGGGAAATACTCGAAGCTAGCGGGGCGATGACCGGAGGAAGCATCAGCAAGCGATCTTCCCTTCATTTTGGCACCGCAGCCAGCCAAGAATCCGCAGAGTTACAAATCTTAAGCAAGAGGTTGGCAGATCTCGATCGCATTTTAAGCCGCAACGAAGCACAATTTTCAGAAACATCTCAACTTGTCAAGCAATATTCACAACAATTAACAGAACTGCGACAACAAAGGCGAGAACGAGAATTATTATTAAAACAATTGCAAAAAGAAATAGCGCGATCGCAGCAACAAAAAGAAGAATTAACTAACCAAATCGATCGCGACACTTGCGAATTAGATCGAGTTCAAAATCGCTTGCAAATCTTAGATCGAGAAATTCCGATTTTAGAAAGTCAATTACAAGAAGATAGTCGCCGTTTAGAAATATTAGAAGAGTCCCAAACCCACAGCGAATGGATGCAGATCCAAAATTTAATTAAACAGCAAGAAAGCGAACTTAAAACCAATGAAAATAATTTAAGACAAGCAGAATTGCAATTAAAAGATTTAGCCAATCAGCAAGAAAGAATTGAAGAGAAAATAAGCGAAACAACAGAAAAAATAGCCGCAGAAGAACGAGAAAAAATTATTATCGCCAATAAGCAGCAAGAAAACAGCGATCGCAGTCTAGAAATAGCAGAGAAAATAAGCCAAACAGAACGATTATTAGCAAAGTTATCCGAGAAACTAGGAGAAACAAAACAAGAGCGAGATCGCCTCGAAGTTAATTTAAAAAAATTACAAGATCGACAACAGAAAAAGTCCTGGCAATTACAAAAACTACAAGCAAGCCAGGAAGAGAAAAAAGAAACTTTAGTAAATTTGAAAAAAGAAATAATCGAAAAAGAGCAAGAACTCCCCAATCCTTTACCGGAAATCCCAATTTTAGTAGCTGCTGAAGGAGAAAACGAAACCGGTCAAATTACCTTTGATAGTTTTGCAGCCCAATTAGAACAAATTCAAAAAGAAATTCGCAACGCACAAAAACGCTTGCAAGCTATGGAACCGGTCAATATGTTGGCACTTCAAGAATACGAAGCCACCGAAACAAGATTGGAAGAACTATCAGAAAAATTAAGAACCTTAGAAGCAGAAAGAACCGAACTATTATTAAGAACAGAAAAATTTACTACTCTGCGCTTTCAAGCTTTTAAAGAAGCATTCGACGCAGTAAATGAAAACTTTCAAAATATTTTTGCAACTCTCTCAGAAGGCGACGGTAAATTACAATTAGAAAATGCTGAAGATCCTTTTAGCGGCGGTCTGAATTTAATTGCCCATCCTAAAGGAAAACCCGTCCAAAGATTGAGTTCGATGTCAGGAGGAGAAAAGTCTTTAACAGCACTGAGTTTTATTTTTGCACTGCAAAGATATCGACCCTCCCCCTTTTACGCATTTGACGAAGTAGATATGTTTTTAGACGGAGCAAATGTAGAAAGATTGGCAAAAATGATCGGAAAACAATCAGAACAAGCCCAATTTATAGTAGTTAGTTTGCGAAGACCCACGATCGAATCTTCACAACATACTATCGGAGTCACCCAAGCTAGAGGGGCCCATACCCAAGTATTGGGTATCAAGCTTTAATAGTAACGATAACGCCGATTATTTCTTCTGGTATTGCGAGAATTTTGCATCTCCTGACGAATTTCGTATAAAGACGAGCCTCTTGCTAAATCGTTTTGATACCTGCGAATCGTTCTAGAATCGGGATTTTCGCCTTGAATTTCGCGATATGCCTTTCTAATTTGTTCGGTTGCTTCTGTTGACTCAGCTAAATCTAGCCGCACCCGCTCGTAAGTCCAACGATCTCTTTCAATGCGATCGCTGTAAGTTCTCAAACCATTTTCATCGGCCCGACGACCTAACACTTCCCGATATAATCGATCGATGTTTCTTTCGACGGAATTATAGTAGCGGTCATTGCTTCCAGTGTTGCGAGAATCTTGCATGTCGCGACGCACTTCATCTAGAGACGAACCTGTTGCTAAATCGTTTTGATACCTGCGGATTGTCTCAGAATCGGGATTTCTGCGGTGAATTTGACGATATGTGTTTCTAATTTGTTCGATCGCTTCTGGAGATTGAGCTAAATTGCGACGCACTTGTGGATAACGCCAACCTTGTCGGTTAACCCGATCGGTGTAAAGTCTCAAACCTTCTCGATCTGCCCGACGACCTAACACTTCGCGATACAATTCATCGATGCGTCTTTCAACTCGATCGTAGCGATCGTTCCTGCGATCGCCAGTGTTACGGCGAGAATCTTGGATGTCGCGACGCACTTCATCTAGAGACGAACCTGTTGCTAAATCGTTTTGATACCTGCGGATTGTCTCAGAATCGGGATTTCTGCGGTAAATTTGACGGTAAGAGTTTCTAATTTGTTCGATCGCTTCTGGAGATTGGGCTAAATTGCGACGCACTTGGTCGTAACGCCAACCTTGTCGGTTAACCCGATCGCTGTAAAGTCTCAAACCTTCTCGATCGGCTCGACGACCTAACACTTCGCGATACAATTCATCGATACGTCTTTCAACTCGATCGTAGCGATCGTTCCTGCGATCGCGATTTTCACAAATTTCCATCCCAGTGCGGCGATCGATTCGGCAATTGTATTCATCTGCTTTCACAGGTAAAGCGATCGTCGTTGTTAGGGCTAATCCTAAAATTGTGCCAATTATAGATTTAGTTTTCATTTGTTCGTTCCTATTCCAAAATTAGTTGTTTTTTTAGGGTTAAAATCTTCCGATAAATGGTGAAATAAAATTTCTGTCGCTCTTTGGTTTGAGCTGCTGCTATTAATAGATAGAGAGTTTTAAATACTAGTATCTAGTTCCATTAAACTGTTCAATCGGTATATTTTACTACTCAAAAGTTTGCATGTTTTTTAGATGATTTATTTCAAACTTTTACTATTATTGAATCAAAAAACTCGATTTAAGTTCCCAAAATTTAAAAAATCTACATTGTTAATTTTATAATAGATTCGGTTCAAATCAACCCTAAGATAGATATCCGCTAGCTAAATTTCAAAAACAGTTAAGTTAGATTGAATAAAATCTTTTTGCAATTGTCTATTTGTTTTGATAAAAAAGAGCGATCGACTCGATTTAACAGGATATTTCTTTTCGATTGTCAATAGATAATTAAAAATTGCAAATCGATCGCTATTAATTACTTTCGGTCTAGAATCTAATTCAACATCAAAAAACCACACTCCGCTCGATTCCAATCGATTAGCGACGATAATAATACCTTCCTCTATTTCTAGCTTCTCGAGAATTAGCGATGTCGCGACGAACTTGCTCGAGAGACCAGCCCCGCTCTAAATTGCGCTGATAGCTATTCAATCCCCTTCGATCTGCATTTCTGCCAAGAATTTGTAAGTAAAGCCGATTAATTGCATTCCTAGCTTCCCTAGATCTGGCTAAGTCGCGACGAACTTGAGGGTAATTCCAACCATCTCGCATTATCCGATCGCTGTAAGTTCTCAAACCACCTCGATCGGCCCGACGACCTAAAACTTCGCGATACAATCTCGCAATGCGATCTTCAACTCTACGATAGCGATCGCTTCTTCTATCCCAGCGATCGTACCTGTCATATCTGTCGTAGCGACGGTCATATCTACGATCGTACCTGTCGTAGCGACGGTCGTATCTGCGATCGTAACATTCAACGCGATCGGTGCGGCGATTTACCCAACAGCGACGGCGATTGTCTTCTTCGTCCGCTTTAACTGGTGTTGCTATCATTGCTGCAACAATTGTTAATCCTAAGATAGCCCCCATTATCGGTTTAAATTTCATATTTCACACTCCGAGTCAAACAATTAGTTTTTATTAGGGGAATTTACCCCCTAATATATTGCAGTTTATAATTTTGATAGATTGAGAATTACCACCGCTCTTATAAAAAGCTTTGGCTAATATGAGAGTGGTTTTTTAGACAAAAACAAAATCGATTGTTGGAACTACATCGGTAGTATTTTCCACAAAAGCAATTAAATCACCTTGGTAAAGAATATCAACACCATTACCCCGATTTGATAGAGTGTAATCTTGGCTCGTGCCGAATACCTGAATTTTATCCCCCTCTAGGGCATCAAAGTCGGTAATTGTTGCAAAACTGCTTGCTTCAAAACCGAAAGAATCTAGATAGTAAGCACCGAGAGAATCGCCTAAAATAAACACATCAGCACCAGCACCGCCAGTTAAAGTATCTAGTTCTTTACTATTTAAATCAAAACCTCTTAAATCAAAACCGCCGCCAACAAGAATATCATTGCCGTTTTCACCATTGAGAACGTCGTTACCTCGTCCACCTTTGAGGGTATCGTCTCCATCCCAACCCAAAAGGCGATCGTTACCTGACTCGCCGATGAGAACGTCATTTCCCGTACCGCCGTCGAGAGTATCTTTTCCAGTTCCACCTAAAATGGTATCATCTCCAGCGTCGCCAAAAACAAAATCGTTACCATCTAACCCATCGATAAAGTCAGATCCCAACGTGCCGAAGATATCTTCGGCCGAGTTTAGCCCTATAGTTTTCATTTCCAAACAATCCTAATTAAATTATCTTTTACAATATTCTTGAGTCTAAATCGGATTATTATGTTCCCGAAATTATCTAGATCTGCATAAATTTGATTTTTAATCTTGATATCAGTTCGATAGTTTTTAAAAAAGTAAAGGGAAAGCAAAGTCGATATTAAGACCGAGATTATTGGCAAATTATTGAAGTTACTTTCTGAGGTTAAATTCTAGTTTCTCAATTCTTGAAAAATTCCGGGGCAATTCCCAATTCTAAAATCAATATTTTATTAAATTAAATTCAATCTAATCAACTACTTCCGCTAACAAATAAACAGTTAATAACATTTTTATCTAAGCGATCGCACAAGTTAAAGAATATTACTTTTGATTGACAAAATCTAGACAAAAGTCAAACCTTAAGATAAACATAAAAATGTTTCTATAGATCTTTAAATTGTGAAGTGTGAAATAAGATACAAACCAGCTTTCGCTGCGATATTTATAACATTAAGCCCTGGAGATAGCATCATAGCTGAAGCCGGAGCAATGGCAAGTATGGATGCAAAACTGTCGATGAAAACCAAATTTTCTGGCGGTTTCTTTCCAGCTTTAATTCGTAAATTTTTTGGCGGCGAAACTATATTTGTTAATGTTTTTAGCAACGAAACAAAAGAACCTCTTAATTTAGTTTTAACTCAATCTTCAATCGGAGATATCGAAGAAATAGACCTCAAAAGTAAAGAAATTTGCTTTCAACCAGGAGCTTACATCGCCCACACTCCAGGAGTAAATATGGGCGTACGCTGGGCTGGGTTTAAAAGCTGGTTTGCAGGAGAAGGATTATTTAAATTAAAAATCTCAGGGCGGGGTAAAGTCTATTTTGGTGCGTATGGCGGCATAACTAAAAAAAGGATTTCTGGTTCGTTTGTAGTCGATAACGGGCATCTAGTCGCTTACGATCCGGCAATCAAGATGAACATTCGACTTTCTGGAGGTTTAGTCGGTTCGATTACTTCTGGAGAAGGTTTTGTCAATCGACTTACCGGTAACGGAGATATTTATCTCCAGTCCCGCAGTATAGACGGTTTAGTTGGATTTTTACGCCCTAAAGTTAGATAGAAAATTGTCTCGAAAAATATGGATATAGAGATTTTACATCAACCAGATAGTGCGATCGCCCGGGTTTCTCTCGAACCTGGAGAAGAAGTCGTCGCTCAAGCCGGTGCAATGGTATCGATGAGCGGCGATATGGAAACCGAAACTACCCTCAGAAGGGGCAAAGGTGGCGGTATAATCGGCGGACTGAAACGAATGCTAGCGGGGGAGTCTCTCTTTTTAAGTTTATTTCGCCCCACAAATCAAACGGCAGAAGTTTTGTTAGCTCCCAAACTGATGGGAGATATCATCGTCTACGAGATGAAAGGACAAGAATTAGTAGTTCAAGCTGCTTCTTATCTGGCTTGCGCCTCGGGAGTCGATATCGAATTAGGCTTTACTGGCTTTAAATCCCTCTTGTCAGGAGAATCTATTTTTTGGTTGGTTATTTCGGGAACTGGCCCCGTTATCTTAACCTCTTTTGGCAGTATTTACGAGGTTTTTGTCGACGGAGAATATATCGTCGACACGGGCCATATTGTTGCTTTTGAAAAAAGCCTCGATTATAAAATTAGCAAACCCGGAACTAGTTGGATCGGGGCGTTTTTAGGCGGAGAAGGTTTTGTTTGTAACTTTTCTGGCCGCGGCAAAGTATATTGTCAAACCCACAATCCTGGGGCTTTCGGACAATTAATCGGCTCTATGTTGCCACCAAGATAACGAGTAAGGAGTAAAAAGTAACAATGGAGCAAATTAAGTACGAAATTCAACACAATCCAGCTTATGCTTCTTTAATTCTTAATTTAGAGAGCGATCGCACCGTCTTAGTCGAAGCTTCGGCTATGGCTGCAATGGATTCCCACATCACCATGAAATCTAAAGTCAAAGGGGGTTTGCTCAAAGGAGTCAAGCGGATGCTAGCAGGAGAATCCCTATTTATTAACGAGTTTACTTCCACAGGAAAAGCCGGACAAATTTATATCTCTCCTGGAGTTCCCGGAGACGTACAGCATTATTATCTGACTAGCGATAGTGCTTTAATGATTCAATCTTCTGGCTTTGTTGCTTCTAGTCCTACTGTGGAAATTGACAGCAAATTTCAAGGTTTTAAAGGCTTTTTTAGCGGCGAATCTTTATTTTTATTGCGGGCGATCGGCGAAGGAAGTATCTGGTTTAGCAGTTACGGTGCTATTATCGAAATCCCAGTTGCTGGAGAATATATTGTCGATACCGGTTATATTGTCGCTTTTGAAGATACCTTAAATTACAATGTCGAAGTAATTGGCGGTTTATCTTTTAAAAACCTCAGAACTGGTATTCTCGGGGGTGAAGGTTTAGTCTGTCGTTTTAGAGGCGAAGGTAAAGTGTGGGTACAAACTCGTCTGCTTTACAATTTACTGAACTTTTTAAATCCTTTTCGTCCTATAAGAGATTAAATCGTTAAGATTTATTTTTAATTCGATCTTGCTAACAATTGAGCCTGTTTCTTTCTTTATTAGTCTGAAATGTCCTATCATTCTCCCCGTCGCGACGATCGCAACCCTCCAGCAAACAATCGCCAATTGCTAACATTATTAGCCCTATTTCTCGGTTCGCTGTTCGCAGTTATTTGGGGCTTTGGCTTATTATTAAATAACCTGGTTTATTGGATTCCCGTTAGTGTCGAACAACGCTTAGGTCAGCTGATCGTACCAGCATACGAAGCAGAAGCCAAAGACGGCCCGGCTCAATCTAGTCTCAATCAATTGCTCGATCGCCTGCAAAGTAATTTAGATCCAGAACAATCGCAAGATCGCAACTATCAAGTATTGTACGTACCCAAACCGACGGTAAACGCCCTTGCAATACCAGGAGATACGATCGTTTTATATCGAGGTTTAATCGAAGCAGCAGAATCAGAAAATGAATTAATGATGGTTTTAGGACACGAATTAGGACATTTTGCCAATAGAGACCATCTTCGAGGTTTAGGACAAAATATTATCGTCCGCGTGGCGATCGCCTCTGTAATCGGCAATAACGGCGCGATCGAGGCTTTAATTGGCGGCGCGATCGCTAATTTATCTCAGTCTCATTATTCTCAATCCCAAGAAAAACAAGCAGATCGATTCGGTTTAACTCTACTTAATAAAACTTACGGTTATGTCGCTGGAGCTACTGATTTTTTCGAGAGGATGGCTAAAAAAGAAAGGGCAAATATCGCCTTTTTATCCACTCATCCCGCACCAAAAGATCGGGTTAAAAATTTAGAAAAATTAATCGAGGAGCGCAAATATGAAATCGGCAAGCGATCGCCATTACCTGAATCTTTGCTGTTTTGAGCTATCCTAAGAAAGCTATAATTTTGGTTAAACTGGCACGGCGTATAATAAAATTGTCAGCG
The DNA here is from genome assembly GCA_030065265.1 of Prochloraceae cyanobacterium. Taxonomy (GTDB): domain Bacteria; phylum Cyanobacteriota; class Cyanobacteriia; order Cyanobacteriales; family JASJDA01; genus JASJDA01. The sequence continues at coordinate 3,374 of JASJCW010000128.1, read as the reverse complement.
AAAAATATAAGATTATATAATACGCTATCGATAAATTAAAAAGACAGCCAACAAGATTAACAAATAACAATTGACCATTAACAGGAGCAATAGCTAAAGTTAGCAGGACAATAATGATAGATAATAACATCCGTTTGTTACGCACGGAATTTGTCAATACTCAAGTTATAACTCTCAATACGGGTAGAAAATTGGGAGTAGTAAAAGAGCTATTAGTAGACCTCGATCGCCGAGAAGTCGTAGCTTTAGGCCTGCGAGATAACGCCCTTTCCCTATCGGGAATGGCTAAATATATGTATTTAAATACCATTCGCCAATCGGGTGACGTGGTTTTGGTCGATAATGAAGATGTTATTGAAGATATTGACATCGATGTTTTTAGTAGTTTAATTAATAGCGAAGTAATTACCGAAGCGGGAGAACCTTTAGGTCGAGTTCGCGATTTTCAATTCAATATAGAAAACGGTCAAATTTCCTCAATAATTATCGCCTCTCTAGGATTTCCCCAAATTCCAGAGCAAGTGATTAGTACCTACGAATTGCCTATCGAGCAAGTTGTCAGCACCGGGCCGAATCGTTTAATCGTCTTTGAAGGTGCAGAAGAGCGGCTCGAGCAACTCACAGTTGGTGTCTTAGAACGTTTGGGAATTGGCAAACCAATCTGGGATCGAGAAGATGAAAGTGGTTACTTCCCTCCCACAGTTCCAACTGACAATCAATTACCAGAAAGTACCGTACAAGCTATCCCTAACCCAGTAGAAGCGAAAAAAACTAAAGCTACTGAAAAATGGGACGAAGATGAGTGGGAAGAAACTCGCATCCCCGCACCCCCACTAAGAAAACAGCGCGCAGAAATGGAGCGCGAATACGAAACAGTCGATTTAGAAGAAGATAATTGGGGTGAAGTTAAAAGAGAAAAAGAAATCCCGAGTTACGAACCGAAAGCACCCCGTCGTCGTCAACCAGAATACGATTATGCTGATGACGATATTAATGGAGATGTTTGGGACGACGATGTTAAGCCAAGCAATAATCCACCCCTAAACATTCCAATCAAGAAAAAGCAAAAAGCACCGGAATACGAAGAAGAAACTAATTAAAAACGATCGGAATCAATTTTAATTTTCATAATTTGGCGATCTTAGATTTAGAGATCGCCGATTTTTTTAACTTTATTTTGTAACTGTTTTCACTGGAATTAGTTTCAAAATTTCGATAATCTTTTCAAGCAAAATTGAACATCATATCATAACAACATGAGTCTCCAGTTATATTGCTTGCTCGATCGCACTTAATGATCCAAATTTCAAGGGTAATTTTGCACTAAATAATACGAGTTTTAGTTTAATGCCTATTTTTCATTTCCTGTCGCAAAACTGCTAACGATTTCTAGATTTTGTGCATGGGGTGGAAATTTTCTCAACAACAGTTTTACTTTGACCAGAAATCAAAGATTAAAACATAAAAAGTGTAACATTATATAGTCAATACTAAGATATAATTTTTGATATCTTCAAACAATTGATTTATTAATATTACCTTGTTAATTATGACTGAAGAAATATTAAAAAGGCCAGATCGAAATATATCTGAGTCAATATCCTCAAGATTACATTCGATTGATATATTGAGGGGGTTAGTTATGGTTTTAATGACGTTAGACCATACTAGAGCTTTTTTTTCTAATGCTAGTTTCAGTCCTTTAGATTTAAATCAGTCAAATATAACTCTTTTTATGACCCGATGGATTACCCATTTATGTGCGCCAACATTTATATTTTTAGCAGGAATTAGTGCATATTTAGCTTTAAAACGAGGGAAAAATCAAAAAGAATTATCAGAGACTGTTTATAAACTAAGTATTAAGAAAAATTTTGATTGCAAGCTAAACGCCTTAGCATCAGGCGGATCGTAGCGGCGTAAATCATAGCTTCACTCATTTCTGGCAATTGTTCGTAATCGACAACCAATCTTCTATTCTTTATTAACCAGGCAAATGTCCTTTCTACTACCCATCTTCTTGGTAATACTTCAAATTCTTTTTTAGTACGTTTAATAACTTCAACTTTTGCATTTATGAGTTGTGCGATCGAGTTGGTAAAACGTGGGCCACTATACCCTGAATCTACCCAGATTAATTTTAAATTAAGAATTTTTTCAACAGCATCATGAACTAAAACTACTCCTCCCAATCTCTCTGACATATTTGCAACACTCTCCAAATGTTTCTATTAGTAATCCTTGAGAATCTACAAATATGTGTCTTTTTCTTCCCTTTATTTTTTTGTTACCATCAAACCCGTATGTTCCCCCCTTTTAGCAGTAGTTTTTACTGCTAATCGAATCGATTGAACCTGCCGTAGAATCTGGATTTCTATCTTCTACAATTCTAACTTTGCTTGCTCCGTCCTTATAGGCAGTAACTGCCACGGGCGGTGCGCTTTTTCTCAAAGTTTCGTTGACTTTTGACCATATTCCTTTCCGCTCCCATTTACGGAAATAGAATGATACTGTTTGCCAGGGCGGAAGATCGTGGGGTATCGATCCCGCAGGGATCTGAGCTTTGCTCAGCACGCCATCGACACCCTTCTTGTAATAAGTAGAAAATCCCATTAACTACTTCTCGTAAATCAACATTAGCTTTTGGGCCTCGATTGAGTGGTTTAGGCAGTAAAGGTTCAATTAATTTCCATTCAGCATCACTTAAGTCTGAAGGATAGGGTTTCCGTTTCATTGGAGATAGATTTGAGAGTATCACTTTATTTTTTGCCAGCAATTGAACGATCGCCCATCTTTTTTAGACTTTCTTTATAAACAGTCTCTAAAGCCATTAACATCAATCCTAATTATACTGATGCTTACAACAATCGCAGCCTTATTTACAAAAACCAGAACAAATTCGATTTAGCATTAGATGATTACAACCGCGCGATCGCCATCAATCCTAATTTGGCTATAGCTTACAACAATCGCGGCATTATTTACAAAAATCAGAAAAAATACGATCTGGCAATGGCTGATTATAATCGTGCGATCGCAATAGATTCTAATCATGCTAACGCTTACTACAATCGTGGATTGGTTTGGCGGAAGTTAGGAAACAAACAAAAAGCAATTGAAGATTTAAAAATAGCCGCAGAATTATATAAAAAACAAGATAATATGGCACGTTATCAACAAGCGATGAAAGACTTAGCACAACTGGAATAATAGGGAATAGGCAATAGGGAATAGAGAGAAGGGAATAGGCAATAGTTTACCTCCTACCTACTCTCTGACTGATATTTTTCGATATAAAATTTCAATTCTCGGGCCATTCTTCTTAAACCTTTTAATTCATCTTCGCGAATAAAAGGAACGAATGCCTTACTTAA
>JASJCW010000005.1 GCA_030065265.1 Prochloraceae cyanobacterium | reverse complement strand
CCAGCAAAATAAAAACCGATCGCCACCATAATGCGGAAAGAATAGTAAATTAACCAAATTAAATGGGGTCTATTTTCCGGTTGCCACTCTCTCAATCCTAATACTGGCTCGGATAATTTCGGTTTAAATTCGAGAATATAGCCTAAAGCATTGGGTATGGCAATTTCAAAATCATTTTTAGCCTCCTCTTCGTTAGGTAGGGCGATCGCACTCCAAGGTGCGGGTTTTCCTGCTGCTGCTGTTTCCCATTGTGCTTCTAAAGCAGCTAATTTAGTTGGTTGATATTCCCTCACTTGCACCCCGCTTAAATGGCCCATTGCCAATTGTAAAGGGGCTACGGCGATCGCAGTTGCTAAAACAACTTTCAAAGATAAAGCAAAAAACTCAGAATTGCGTTTGTTGACAATATACCAAGCACTTATTCCACCGATGACGAATAAAGATGTTTCTAAAGTTGCCAAAAACATATGGGAGACGCTAATCGCCATAAACGGATTTAGCAAAGCTTGGAAATAATCCCCGACAATAAATTTACCATCAACAAAAGTACCCCCCGCAGGCGTTTGCATCCAAGAATTAGCAATTAAAATCCAAAAAACCGACAAATTAGCCCCAAAAGCGACCATAATTGTCGAGAGGTAGTGAATAGCTGGGGGAACTCTTTCCCAACCAAACATCATAATTCCCAAAAAACCAGCTTCCAGCATAAAAGCCATCGCCGCTTCAAAACCCAAAATACTGCCGAAAAAATCCCCCACAGCTTCAGAAAAAGGGGCCCAATTCGTGCCAAACTGGAATTCCATCGGTATCCCCGAGGCTACACCGATCCCAAAATTTAGTAAGTAAAGTTTTGACCAAAAACGAGCATGATAATAATAACTAGGATTGCGAGTTTTTAACCACATGCCTTCGACTAAGACTAAATAAATTCCCATACCCGTGGTAAGTAGCGGCCACAACATATGAAAAATCGCAGTCAGCGCGAATTGCATCCGCGATAACACTACTGCATTACTCAAAAAATCCACCAACTCTTTCCTCTATTTATCATCAAATAGCTAAGTTTTAAAGTAACGAAATATTTTATGTCCTGCCATTAAATTTTCTATTTTTAAAATAATCGATTACAAGAGTTTAATTGATGTAAATCTTTATGTAATAAGGCGTATTTTTGTTTTCATTATTAATGACTATATTAAAACAACCTGCTAAAAATATTAAATAAACGATCCTGCGATTAAAAAGAAATTTAAATAAAAACAGCTCAATTTTTAGGGAGAAAATAAAACTTCCGATCTCCGATCGCATCCTACTATTTGCAATTATTTCATTGATTTTTTTAGGTAATTTTGCCAAAGCGATCGCAAGATGATTGTAAATTTTTTTTGTCAATCTTTAATATAAAATGCGCTCTAAAAATAGCTATGTTATATAAATTAATAATTTAAAAATCAAAACGAATTCTGATATAATGGAAAGCAGATTTATTAATTAAAACTGCTTTTAAAATTACTAAGACAGAAAAATAAATAAATTTTGAATCAACTCAAGGCAGATAATGCGGAATCAATTCATTCAAATAGACCACGATCATGGCTTCGACCTAAACAAAGTAGTTTATTGGACTAGAGAAGAAGATAAAATACTAATTTATTTTTTAGGTCTGAACGAACCGCTCGAATTTTCTGGGACTATGGCAAAAATTCACTATCAACTTTTGCAAAGCCAATCTATCAAATACAGACCAGAATATAAAGAAGTTCCTAACGATTAAATCATGAGAATGAAAATAAAAAATTGTCTGGATAATCGCCGCACTTTCTCCAGACCGATCTCCTTAGAAAAGGAGACTTAAACTATGCTATTGCCAAACATAAATTAGAACGAACAGAATAATCCAAATTACATCGACAAAGTGCCAAAATAAGGAAGTAGCATTAATTCCGAAATGGCCGGTATCGTAATTACCAGGAATAAAAGATCGGCTCAACATAATTCCCTGCAACAAAACCCCCGTAAAAACGTGCAAGCCGTGAAACCCAGTAAGTAAGTAAAAAGTACCACCAAATACGCCGCTAGTAAAGCCAAATTCAAGACTGTTCCATTCGATCGCTTGTCCGTAGAGAAAGTAACTTCCCATCGCCATAGTTGCAATTAAATAAAAGCGAAATCCTGGCAAATTATTGCGGTGTAATTCTCTTTCTGCTAAATAAATTACAAAACTACTAGAAATCAAAATTACTGTATTAATTAATGGTTCTTTAACTTCCAACCCAGAAACACCAGGAGGCAGCCAATCAACAGTATTAGTTTTGTAGACAATATATCCAGCAAAAAAAGATAGAAAGATAATACTTTCAGAAAGTAAAAAGACAATAAACCCAAACATACTATGACCTTCATGGTCGTGTATTTTATGCAAAGAGTTTTGATAAAAAGTGTTGATGTCTGGTAAAAATTCTGGCTGTTGCGCTATCGAATCGTTATTCATTATTATCCTTAGTTATTGTTAATTTCTACTTGGTTATCTGTTGTTGCCAAAGTGATTTTTTCAATTGTTTCTACTTCAATAAAAGGGCGATCGAGAGTTAAAGGTTCGGACTTGCCATAACCGTAAGGTTCGGAAATAACAATCGGAATTTCATCAAAATTTTCAATCGGAGGAGGAGAAGCAACTAACCATTCCAGTCCGATCGCGCGCCAAGGATTGTTACCCGCTTTTTCACCATCGATCCAAGAGATAATGATGTTGAAAATAAACGGTAAAGTTGACATTCCCAGTAAAAAACCACCCAAACTAGCCAAAACATTTGAAAACATATACTCTGGAGCGTAGGAAGCGACGCGGCGCAGCATTCCGTGTAAACCTAATGAATGCATCGGAAAAAAGTTTAAATTAGTCCCCAAAAAGGTCAGCCAAAAGTGGATTTGTCCCCAACCTTCGTTATACATTCTGCCCGTCATTTTCGGAAACCAATGGTAAATAGCCGCAAACATACCCATGGTTACCGTACCGTAAAGCACGTAATGGAAATGACCGACGACAAAGTAAGTATTATTAACGTGAATGTCGATCGGTACTGCAGCCAGCATAATGCCAGTAATACCTGCAAAAACAAACATTACCAAGCCGCCTAAAGCAAATAACATTGCCGTATTAAAACGCAATTTACCTCGCCAAATAGTACCCAGCCAAGCAAATACTTTAATTCCCGTAGGTACAGATACGCACATTGTCGAGATCATAAAAACAAGTCGCATCCAATTAGCAGTCCCGCTAGCATACATATGATGCACCCATACCAAAGCACTAACTGCAGCAATAATTATCGATGAAATTGCTACAACGTGATAACCGAATAGGGGCTTGCGAGAATAAACCGGAAATATCTCCGAAAAAATCCCGAAAATAGGCAAAATAATCACGTAAACTGCCGGATGGGAATAAAACCAGAAAAAATGCTGAAATAAAACCGCATCTCCACCTAAAGCCGGATCGAAAAAAGTCGTTCCAACCGTCAGATCGCACATTAACATTACCGAGCCAGCAGTTAAAGCAGGTAAGCCAAATAACTGAATAATTTGGGCACTCAATACCGTCCAAACAAAAATTGGCATCCGAAATAAAGTCATCCCCGGGGCCCGCATGCGGAAAATAGTCGTTACAAAATTAACCGCCCCCATAATTGAAGATATCCCGGAGACAAAAATCGCCAAAATCCACAAAAATTGCCCGTTAATTAAGAAACCAGTCGGATTTTGGGTACTGACAGGAGGATAAGACCACCAACCAGCTTGCGCCGAACCACCAGGCACAAAAAAGCCCGCGATCGTTAAAATAGCAACTACTGGCACTAACCAAAAAGCAGCCGCATTGAGGCGGGGAAATGCCATATCTTCAGCCCCAATTTGGATCGGAACTAAATAATTAGCTAAACCCACTAAAGACGGAAAAGTCCATAAAAACAGCATGATCGTGCCGTGCATCGTGAACATTCCGTTATAAACCGTGCGATCGACCAGATCCGAAGCAGGAGTAATTAACTCAGCTCGAATTATCATCGCAAAAATACCGCCAACCAAAAAGAAAAAGAAAGCAGTAACTAGATACTGAATGCCTATGACTTTATGATCGGTGCTAAAAGTAAAATATCTTTTCCAGTCTCTTCCTGGCTCTTTTTCGAGTCGATCGTAATGAAGTCGTTCAACTTCAATATTTATCTTTTTAAAATCGTCTATTTTCATTTTAAAATTGATGAACCTATTTTCAAACTTGAAACTTATTGCCTGTCTTAGCCAGCGTTGCCTTGGACGGGCTTCTGCCGCTATTGCCTATTGCCTATTGCCTATTGCCTATTGCCTATTCCCTTAATTGTGATAATTAACTACAGGAGGAGATGCAGGTGCAATAGTTTGCCAACCTGAAGCGTGGGGATGTTGTAATTCTTGGTTATACTCAAAAGCTGCTTGATTGTATGCTGCGCTTGGCTTGCGTTTAGCTGCATCTTCAAGCCAATTTTGATAATCTTCAGCAGACTCGACAACTACATTAGCTGCCATTGTCGCAAAAAAAGTACCGCTATATTGAGAGTCGGTCAATCGATAATTACCTTCGCGGATCGGAGTAAACTCAAAATCAATCTTGTGGTTCGGGATAATATCCTGTTTAACTCGAAAAGCAGGAATATAAAAACCGTGAATCACATCTTCTGATGTTAAAGCTAAATGTACCCGGCGATCGACCGGTAAATGCAATTCCGTACTAGTAATATTGCGATCGGGGTAGCGAAAAACCCAAGCCCATTGTTTAGAAATTACTTCAATTTTTTCTCTATTTTCAGCCACAGAAACCGCTTCCATTTGATGGGAATGTGCGTGTTCCATCGGCCCGCGAATCGCCATTTTAACGTAAACTTGATAGCTGTAACCAGCGATCCAAAATACCAATAAAATCGGAATTACCGTCCAAACTATTTCTAAAGTTAGATTACCTTCGATCGCCGGCCCGTCGCTAAGATCGTATTCAGCTGCGCGATGGAAAATCATCGAATAAATTAAAGTGCCAGTTACTCCTAAAAAGATAAAAGCACCCAAAGTAACCAAAAAACTAAACAAACGATCGACAAGTAAAGATTCTGCTGCTGCTTGTACCGGAAGCCAATTATAAGCAGACTCTCCGATATAAAGAGAAACAAAAGTATTTAAAGCAACTGCCCCTAAAATAATTAAAATGTTGCGAATTTTCATTGTAATAATAGATTGGGATTTTCTCCTAATCGCAATAAATTTCCTGCCGTATTATGTACTTCAAATTCTGCTGCCAATTGCGCCCCTAAAGTGCCGTGAAGGAACATAATAAACATAATTGCTAATCCTGCTAGCAAATAAGTCCATTGCACTTGTGAAACTTTATCTTTGTTCCAAAAATATCTTTGACAGCCTCTCCAAACCGTCATACCAACCATCAAAATTAACAGAAAAACACCGCCAACACCGTGCCAAAGCATAGTTTCCATTGCTGCCAATCCCCAGGCACTTTTAACATCAGTTAAAGGATCTGCCAGCATCATTTCATAAAAACCTGCTCCAACCGTAAAAAAGCTTGCGATCGCCGCAGCCAGCATATTGTACCAACCAACTGCAAAAAAATTATTAGGAATCGCAGGCAATGCTAGCAATTTAAAAATCGGTTTTCCCAAAGGAAAAAAGACTCCTAAAATATCGCAGGCGATCGCAACAATAAACAAACCTATACTGAGATGAACTAAATTAGGATGAATTGGAATTGTATAGGGCAATCCATTAATTCCTAAATCAAATTGGTTAATTAATTCGGGATTCATTGTAAAATTCCTTCCTTAATTGCTTCGACAACTGGTACTGTATGCAGTCCGTAAACCCAGACTAAAACATCCCCTAAATAGACTTGAAATCCGACGATAGTCACTAAAAAAAGTGATATTCCCAGATAAGGTATTGGGAGTTTTTTGGCATTTCGAGAGCGAATTACGTATCTCCAAGCCGTAATCGCAGCGATGATAGCTGAAAGCGACCAGCCAATTAAAGTATGTAGATTTAAGACTGGTTCGACCACTTCATAAGGTTCTGCCAATCCTGCTTCAAATTGACCGAAAATAACCGCTACAAAGATAGAGATAGTTGCGACGCACATATTCCACCAACTAACCTCAAATAAAAGATAATTGCGGGTAAAATAGCCGATCGCATCGCAAACAAAAGCAAATAATACCATTGCAATTACAAAGTGAACTACAATCGGATGCATCGTATCTGGATAAGGTAAATTGTGGTCGTTTAACCACTGTATATTTTCCATATTTTCTCCTTGTTTCTACCTCAATATATTTGAGGGAGCTAAGATCTTTTGTGGATTTCGATACTCTTTAAACAAGGCTTTTTAATTGACGTATTGTCAAATAGTAAATTAGTTTTTCTGTAAAGTTTAATCTAAATTAACCTTTGACAAAGAGTCGTATTTGTATTGCTTAAAACTAGAGATTATTTATTTAGTTAGGTAAAATTATATATCCTTCTAATATATGCGATCGGCGAAATATTTTGTGTAGATATAAATACCCTTTAAAGAAAGCTTTTTAATTGACGAGTCGTCAAATATCAGATCGGCAAAGATTTGGAGACAATTAATACCAATTCTGTTGAGAGTTGCTACACTTCGGCGATTATACGCAATAGACAAGAGGCAAGAGCGGTGAGACCCCGCGCGAGGCTAACGCGCAAGGGAACGCTCACCAAGACAGGCAAGAGGCAAAAAAAGTTTTGTAAATTACCTAACGATTAAATATACTAAAAAACCACTTAATTTTTCAGCATATTTAAAATAATTCGATAGGACTCCAAAAAGCGATATTTAATCGTAAATTAGTCTAGTATTTCCTTATCTTGCTGATTTATATCAATTTTGTTTAGAGTTGCTACACTTTGGTGACTAGAGGCAACAGGCAAGAAGCAACAGGCAACAGGCAACAGGTAAAAGATTTGTAAAATCGATCTGTAGTGTTATTTTAGGGAAACGGTATTATTCCCTTTGAAGCCCAATTTATATCATTTCTGAAAAATCAGGCTACAGATACGATGTTATCCTGACTTCTGACTTCTGACCTCTGACCTCTGACCCCTGACTGTAGCAATTTTAAATAGAAACGTTATTAGGAGAAGTTTGCAAAGCAGAGATGGGGCGTCAATTACGACGGGGACAAGCCCACGTCGCTTGTAACTAGCGCGAAGCTGTTACGATTGGCTCATTGACTTGAGCCTGTTCCTCCGACTCAATTTGAGCAGAGGAAAGGAAATAGTTGTCTCGAATATTTAATCCGCTATTAATATCGGAATGAATTTCAAAGTGGCAAGAACGGCAGTGGAAGCGAGACTTTTTACGATTAGCTCGGTTGGTATTCCCACATCTACTACATCGTTGTGAGGTATATCTAGCATCAACGAAAGCTGTTTCTTTCCCCAAAGCTACGCTTTTGTAGCCTAAGAAAAATTCTAACTGGGAAAATGACCAGCTAGATAGCCATTTATTGAGCTTTTTACCTCGTCTCTGGTTGCGTATTCCCGATAAGTCTTCGAGAGCAAATGTTCGATATTCAGGTTGATTGGCTAATTCCTTACTTACACAATGGTTGATATCGCGCATGAACCGCTTCTCGCGACCAGACATAGCTTTTAACCTACGTTTGGCAGAACGAGTGCCTTTTTGCTGCAATTGTTTTCGATTGTATAGATAACGTCTTTGAGTAGCCCGTATTTTGTTTGAGGAGAAGAATTTACCGTCGTGAGTGGAGCAAAGATGATAGAGTCCTCTATCAATACCTTGAACGTCGCCATGTTCAAGTTTTTCTGGATCGGGGTGTTCAAATACTAACCGTACCCAGAATTGTCTAGTCTGTTTGGTATAAGTAACCGTCGCTCCTCTAAAGTCCCAATTATTATAGATTTCTCGAAAATAATTTGGCACGTTAAGAATTAACTTGACCCGCTTACCAATACAGCTAAGAGTTAATTGTTCTCCTCTTAATGTCATGGTGCGTTTGTCATAACGCAATCCAGAAGTAGGCTTTTTACGTGGTTTACGCTTAAATTTACATTGCTTGATTGATTCGAGTGCATTATCTCTAGTTGCTATAACAAGTTTCCTAAGTTGAAACAGCGTAAGTTTTGGGGTTCTGGATTGTGGAGCAAAGGAACTTACTATGCTTCTGTCGGGCATATTTCCGAAGATGCAGTCAAGAAATATATTGAAACTCAGAAGGAAAGAGGCTAGACGGTATCGCTAGGCGATGTTTTGTTACTGGTCGGGCTTCATCCACAGGTACGAGACACAGTGGTTTTCGCCCGACATTGTTAGCCATAAATAAAAAAACCTCAACGATTGAGATATAACCATTGAGGTAGATAAAAATAAACAAGCAGAAAGAGTCCTAAGTTTACTAGCGTCTCTTCCTTTTTTTACGAATAGGCTTCTTCTTATGAGCTTTAGGGAAACCGAGAGGTTTGACGACTTGATGAATTCTTTCCTCTTCTAGTTGTTTTAGTTCGGTATAATCGACCCAGTGGATACAATCAACCGGACAGGTTTCGATCGCTTCTTGAATTATTTCTTCAGTATCGCCATCTTGATTGAAGACGCGCGATCGTCCGTACTGTTCTTCAATATAAAAAGTGTTCGGAGCAACATGAGCGCAGTGCAAGCAGCCAATGCAAGTGATTTCATCGACGTAAACGCCTTTTTGCCGCAATTGACCGCCTAATTCTGGCTCGAAACCCGAACGAGAGGGAGCATCCCGAAATATACCCCCTAATTCTGGCTCTTGGCCGGAACGATTTGAATTGAGGGGTAATTCCGACATTACGCGCTCCAACGTTGAACTACTAAACGAATCGAACCATCTTGATTGTTTTGTTGTTCTGCAACTTGAAATCCTTGCTTAGCACTTTCGTTAATTACTGTGTGATAAGCGTAACGTTGGGTTACTTGTCTGATGAATCCATCTACGGATAGATTTTGTTGCCAATATTGTAAGTCAGCAACTAATTCGTATTCAGACCCATTCCAACTAAACCCAATATCGTAATTGTTGTCTTGTTCGATCGCAATTTCTGCTTGACGAGTTTGACCTTGATAGCCTCTAACTTTTCTAGGGCCTTTTTTCCAGTCGATCGCTAGATCGCTTAAAGCCGCTTCTAAGGACTGGAGATTACGAATTTGAGTTTTGATGTTAGTAAAATGTGACATATTTTCTATAACCCAATTGGAACTAAATAATTAAAAAGTTAGCTCGATCCGCTCAAATTAATGAGTAAATCTATGCTGTTTGCATTTTGTCGTGAGTGCAAAAATCAGAGTGCATCACCAAGACAAGCCGCTAAAAAATTACACCCTCAAAAACTACCAATCGCTAAACGTCGTTTTATTAGCCGTTGTTGCCGATTGAGTTACTTCTTGTTGGGCGTAATATTCTGAGGTTTTATCCGAAGCTAGAGTTAGGCCTAGTTCGGCTTCGATCGCCGCCGTCACCTCCTGACAAGATGAGCCGACAATTCCTGTGACTTTTTCGAGTACCCGACCGTCGGGGTAAATCACAAATTCGAGTGTTTCTAGACTCATAATTATTTCCCGCCTTGCTTCTTCAGACAATAAAATTGCTTTATTTGAAGAAGAAACATTTTTTATGCCATGTCCGCCTTTATTTATTGCGAACAAAGTTAGGAGTACGATTCAAATCTTAGCAAAATTTAATATGTAATGCTTGTTTTACTCTTATATTTTGTTAGTTTTGCTTAAGTTTTTCCAGAAGTCAAGTTGAAATTTTTTATAAAAATATACAAGGGTTGGGGCTATACAGAACCGATACTGGAAACTAACATTTAAGAGAGCAAAACAAGTGACGATAAGAGTTGGTGTCTTGGGTTTCGGCGGTTTAGGACAAGCAGCCGCTAGGGTCTTAGAAGCAAAGCAGGATATGGTTTTGGTCGCTGTAGCCGATCGCGAAGGATACGTTTTCAACCCAGCAGGTTTAGATGTAGATCGACTAATTTCGGTTTATCGCGATCGCGGTTCGGTAGGATATTTAGGTCATCTCAGCGAGAACGCAATTAAAGATTTAATTAATAATGCTGCTGTTGATGGATATTTTTTGGCTTTGCCGAATTTACCTAATACTTTTATGGCCGATGTTGCTAAATTATTTATTAAATCGGGTTGGTCTGGAGTGCTAGTCGATGCCCTGAAAAGGACTAGTGCAATGGAACAGATGCTGGCACTATCAAAAGAATTTCAAACGGCTGGAATTACTTATTTAACTGGCTGCGGTGCAACTCCGGGTTTGTTAACAGCCGCCGCCGCGATCGCCGCTCAAAGTTATGCTGAAATTCACAGCGTTAAAATCACTTTCGGGGTGGGAATAGCTAATTGGGAAGCCTATCGCGCCACAATTAGAGAAGATATCGGCCATCTACCCGGATACGACATTCAAACGGCTAAAGCGATGAGCGATGCTGAAGTAGAAGAGCTTTTAGATCGAACTGACGGTATTCTCAAATTAGAGAATATGGAACATGCCGACGATCTGATGTTAGAATTAGCCGGCATTTGCAGTCGCGATCGCGTTACTGTCGGCGGTATCGTCGATACTCGCAACCCGAAAAAGCCTCTCAGCACTAACGTTCAAGTAACCGGACGCACTTTTGAAGGAAAAACTTCAACCCATACTTTTACTTTAGGCGACGAGACAAGTATGGCTGCTAACGTCTGCGGGCCAGCTTTTGGCTATCTTAAAGCAGCCGTAGCTTTACACGATCGCCATATCAATGGTTTATTCACTGCGGCTGAAGTAATGCCGAGTTTCGTTCGCTAAATTACTAAATGAATACCCTCGATCGCTCGAGGGTAGATTATTTTTCATAATTTAATTATCCCCTTATATTTGGAGTAGATTTTTCTACAATCAACGTTAACCATTTTCAAATAGATAGGAACTATGACTGCGGCTGAGCCAAAATATCCCGAAGACGAATCTTTAAAAATTATTAAACTTCCAGAAGAGAATGGTTATCGAGATAACCTTAATACCTCCGGGTTTACTGGAGAAGCTCCTTTAGTTGAAAATCCCAAACTAACACAGCGCAGACAAGAACTTCGTCAAGAAGAAGAATTCAAACATCAGCGCATGGAGGAAGTTCACTTATTGTTAGAAAATTTGGCTAAAAGAGAAGAAGTAGCCATTAAAATGATTGTCGAACGCCTTTACGATGTTGGTAAACTTAACTTTATCGATAAAAAAGTTCGCTCTCCCCGTCTCAATAAATTTTTAAAAAAACTTTTAAGCTTACCTAAACCTTTAGCCGTTAGAGTTGCTTTTTTTTGGTTTACAAGGAACTGTCCTCGATTGATTGTTGATTGGCTCGAAGGCAAATTAAAGTTTAAAAAAGATTAATTTTTTGAATCAATAAAGATTGAATTTAAAACGATCTTTTGCGATCGACTTAAATAATTTCTTTGAAATTTATGTAGCTTGTTTGTAACATTAAAATATTAAGCAGAAAAAATGACCTTTGAGGGCAGAATTGAGATCGAGGAATAATTTTGATGAAAATAACTTTAAATCATCCCTGGCCCGCAACAGTAAAAGAAGCCAAACCAATACAAGATGAACTTCGATCTCGAGTAATTAGAACAGATCGAATTGAGACGGTCAAATACGTCGCTGGAGTTGATGTCGGGTTTCGAGATAATTATGCCATCAGCGTAGCCGCAATAGCAATTTTAGATTTTCCTAATTTAGAAGTAGTTGAAAAAGTAACCGCTTCAAAACCAACAACATTTCCTTACATTCCTGGATATTTATCTTTCCGCGAAGTCCCTGTTATTCTAGATGCTTTAGAAAAATTAAAGATCCGCCCAGATCTTATCTTATGCGACGGTCAGGGAATTGCTCATCCCAAAAGAATTGGTTTAGCCAGTCATTTAG
Organism: Prochloraceae cyanobacterium; assembly: GCA_030065265.1. GTDB lineage: Bacteria > Cyanobacteriota > Cyanobacteriia > Cyanobacteriales > JASJDA01 > JASJDA01. Next base: position 45,466 of record JASJCW010000005.1, on the reverse strand, counting down.
GAGTAATAATCGATTTACCAACAATTGGCGTAGCTAAATCCTTATTGATTGGCAAACATCAAGAATTAGCCCCAGAAAAAGGCAGTTGGCAACCCTTAGTGGACAAACAAGAAATCGTCGGTGCCATCTTGCGATCGCGCGCTGGTGTTAAACCTATTTATGTTTCGATCGGACATCGCATTAGCCTCCCTACTGCAATTAAATATACTATGGCTTGCATTACTAAATATCGTTTACCAGAAACCACCAGAGTGGCCGATCGACTTTCTCGTGAAGCGGAAAAATAAAAAATAGAGATCGTTAAACAATTGGCAAAGAGCATCTCGAGCAAACAACAGATCGCTCTCAGCTTATAATTAAGCAATTCTGTTCGATCCTAATTGCCTAAAATAATACGAAAGATCGATTTTCCAAATCTTTTACCTCTTGCCTGTCTTGGTGAGCGTTCCCTTGCGTCTGCTTGCTCCGTCCTTAAGTCGGAGGAAACCTCCGACCGGGCGGTGCGCTTACGCTCGACGCGGGGTCTCACCGCTGTTGCCTCTTGCCTGTTGCCTCTTGCCTGCTGCCTCTTGCCTGCTGCCTCTTGCCCATTGCCTCTTGCCCATTGCCTCTTGCCCATTGCCTCTTCCCTATAGTCTACCGAAGAGCTAGAACAGAAATTGTCCTCAATCCCTAACAGTTAAAATGTTATTTTTTTTTAACATAAAAGCGATCGCCACAATAACCAGCCAAATTTCTTCTAAAATAGCCCTAAATCCAGGCTGACATTGGCGGCTAGAAAAATTTAGATCGAGAAAGAATTTAAATAGATGTTATAGAAGGTCTCAATACCTGGTAAATTTACCGAATATTGGCAAATAAAAAAAAATCGGTTTTATGAAAGTTCTGGTTATTGGTGGCGATGGTTATTGTGGATGGGCAACAGCCCTGCATCTTTCCAACAGAGGATATGAAGTAGCCATCCTCGACAACTTAATTAGGCGGCATTGGGATGCAAAATTAGGAGTAGAGACTCTTACGCCCATTGCCCCGATTCAGAAACGGATCGATTACTGGAAAGCTAAATCAGGTAAATCGATCGAGCTTTTTATTGGAGATATTACCAATTACGATTTCTTAATCAAAACCCTGCATCAATTTGAACCCGAATCGATCGTTCATTTTGGCGAACAGCGATCGGCACCCTATTCGATGATCGATCGCGAACACGCAGTGATGACTCAAGTAAACAACGTCGTCGGTACGTTAAATATTCTCTACGCGATCAAAGAAGACTTCCCAGATTGCCATTTAGTTAAACTGGGAACCATGGGTGAATACGGTACGCCAAACATCGATATCGAAGAAGGCTATATCACCATCGAACACAACGGACGTAAAGATACTTTACCGTACCCGAAACAGCCCGGTAGCTTCTATCACCTCAGTAAAGTTCACGACAGTCATAACATTCACTTTGCTTGTAAAATTTGGGGCATTCGCGCTACTGACTTAAACCAAGGTATCGTTTACGGAGTTCTCACCGAAGAAACCGGAATGGACGAGATGTTAATTAACCGTCTCGACTACGATGGTGTATTCGGTACTGCTTTAAATCGTTTCTGCATTCAAGCAGCGATCGGACATCCTCTCACTGTTTACGGTAAAGGCGGCCAAACTAGAGGCTTGTTAGATATTCGCGATACGGTGCGCTGTCTCGAATTGGCGATCGCTAACCCAGCAGAACCAGGAGAATTCCGCGTTTTCAACCAGTTTACTGAATTATTCAGCGTCCAAGATTTGGCAATGAAAATCAAGCAAGCTGGGAATACAATGGGCTTGAACGTAGAAATCGATCACATCGAAAATCCCAGAGTTGAGTTAGAATCTCACTATTTCAACGCGAAAAATACTAAATTACTCGATCTGGGTTTAGAACCTCACTATCTGTCTGATTCTTTATTGGATTCTCTATTAAACTTCGCGACCAAATATAAAGATCGCGTCGATAAAGACCAGATTCTACCTAAAGTATCTTGGCGCAGATCCTCAAAATAAATGAGGTTAATTACAGAACCTTATCTAGTTCAACAAAATCGATGGCCAACAGCTGGCCGTCATATTTTGGCTCAGTACGACGACAGTAAAATTATCGAAACATTGTTAAACAATTACAATTATCGAGCGAGTAGCAAGTAGTTAATAGTTAGTAGTTAGTGGGGTTTTCAATTTAAAGTTAATCGATACTCCCCACTACCCACTAACCACTATCCAATACCCACTCTCGACTACCCCGATCGAAAAAAAAATGATTAAAAACAGGATATTTCAGGCAAAATGGTAGCGGTTCAATCAAAGGAATCGAGCGAACCTTAAATAATCAACCATATAGTTATGAGAATCGCTTTATTTACAGAAACTTTTTTACCCAAAGTAGACGGAATAGTAACTCGACTTTGCCATACTGTCGAACACTTGCAACGCAACGGCGATCGAGTTCTAGTTATTGCCCCAGAAGGAGGAAATATAACTGAGTATAAGGGGGCACAAGTTCACGGCGTTCCTGGTATGCCCTTGCCATTGTATCCCGAATTAAAGCTAGCTTTGCCTCCACTGGGTACTAAAAATGTTATTGAAGAATTTAATCCCGATTTAATTCACGTGGTTAATCCGGCGGTTTTAGGGCTAGGAGGAATATTTTATGCTAAAAGCATGAATTTACCTTTAGTCGCTTCTTACCACACCCATTTACCTCAATATCTGCAACACTACGGACTCGGTGCTTTAGAAGGCGTACTCTGGGAATTGCTGAAATTAGCCCACAATCAAGCCGATTTAAACCTTTGCACCTCTACAGCAATGGTAAAAGAATTAAGAGGGCACGGCATCGAAAGAGTAGATTTGTGGCAAAGAGGAGTGGATACCGAGATGTTCCAGCCTCATTTAGCTTCAACTTCGATGCGCGATCGCCTATCTCAAGGACACCCAGATAGCCCCCTTCTAATTTACGTCGGTCGCGTTTCTCCTGAAAAGCAAATCGAAAATATTAAACCAGTTTTAGAAGCAATTCCTGGTTCTCGTCTGGCTATAGTTGGCGACGGCCCCCATCGCGAAAATTTAGAAGCCTATTTTAAAGGAACTCCAACCCATTTTGTCGGCTATTTAAGAGGCTTAGAATTAGCTTCTGCTTATGCTTCGGCCGATGCTTTTGTCTTTCCTTCTCGTACCGAAACTTTAGGCTTAGTCTTGTTAGAAGCAATGGCCGCAGGTTGTCCGGTAGTTGCAGCGCGATCGGGTGGCATTCCCGATATCGTTACCGATGGAGTTAACGGTTATATGTTCGACCCTAAAGACGAAAATGGCGCGATCGCGGCAACAATTCGCCTTTTAGAAGCTAAAGAAGAAAGGGAAATGTTACGTCAAAATGCTCGCAAGGAAGCGGAAAAATGGGGCTGGGCTGCTGCTACTGCTCAACTGAAAAAATACTATCAAAACATAGTTGATTCTAAATCTTTAGTCGGTGCAGCTTGATTGCATTGTTTTATTCCACGTCGTTACTTAGGCGTGGATAATGCCGGATTTAGAATTAATTTTAAATTGACACTTCAAGTATTCATTTTTAGAGCTAATTAATATTACATTTCAGGGATTTATTCAGGATTTAACGATATTATAGAATCAATTTCTATCAGCTTATTTTTTGCTGACAAACCAGATTTTATTTTTATTTTTGATTTAGATACTTTAAATTTTTTTGCTAGTAATTCAATTAATTCTTTATTTGCCTTACCATCGACTGGAGGCGATTTTAAACGGACTATTAAGCTGCCATCAGTGGATTTTTCGACTTTTTGCTCTTTTGAATTAGGTTTGACTTTAACTTGAATTTTCATGGTTTTTAATCTTTTTTAAAATAAATACAAATAACAAAATTAGAGCGAATCATTTTAGTCATTCTTAACTCTTAAGATAGAAGTAAAATTAGTCAAACACTGTTAAGATAATCTAGCATTAACAATAGGTTAATCGAATTCCACAAGTAAAGATTTATAAACCTATTATAAAAAAATATAAAAATGAGACAGTCTCCTAATTCCAATCCCCAAAATAATCAAGAAAGAGAATCCGATCGCAACAAATCCTCTAGCTGGAAGCGCAAAATATTATTGGGAAGTGGCTGTATTTTATTAATAGGAATAGGTGGAGGATTAATCTATAGCTGGTATTTCGTTCAATTTCAATTAGCAGAATTAGTAGAAAAACAAGTTAATGAAAATGTTTTTGCCAAGCGTAAAATTAAAATAGGTAAATTAACAAGTTTTTCACCGAATACAATTACTTTTGGTGCGAGTGAAATAGTTAAAGATGAAAAATATCTAACTCACGCAACCGTAAAATCAGTTAGAGTCGCATACAATATCGATCCAATTAAATTATTATTTCAACGTACGTTTAAATTAAATTTAGATATTAATTTGTTAGATGCAAAATTGCATTTAGAGCAAATCGAACAAGAACGAGAATATATTTGGGATATTTCCGTACTTCAACTCAAAGAAAATCCACCTCCAGAAGGGTTTATCAAATATGAAATCAATTTAGCAGAAATTGAAGTCGAAAATATCCAATTTGAACTAGTTGGAAAAACCCTGAAAGGAGCAACAAAAAAAACGGTCGCGGGGACTATAAAATCTGCGATCGTCAATTCTGCAGATAGTAAATTTCTTACTGATGCTAAATCGATCGCATTTAAAGCAGAAGAAGGGAAATTAACAAGCGGGGGAACTCTCCAAGCTGCAGGTAATTTTTCTATTCCCGAAGAGAAAATAGAAGTAGAAATTGCAGCAGCAAAAGTACCTGCAAATACTTTAAATAGAATACTCGCATTACCTTTCCAATTAGAAGCAGGAAAATTAAGTACCCCCGGATTTCAAATAATCGCAACAAAAGGCGTAGTTGACGCTCTCAATGGGGTCGGAAAAATTGAAGATGTCACCATGAGATTAGCTCAACTTCCTCGGCCTTTTACTAAAGGTAACGGTCAAGTAAAATTTAGCGGTAATAAAATAGAATTAGAAAATATTACCGGATTTTTAGGGGCAATTCCAGCAGCAGCAAACGGTAGTTTGACGATTCCTTTAGATCCGCAAAATCTCGATCGCAGCGAGACTGGCTACAATATCAAAGCTACTACAAAACCAATTACAATAATGCAGTTATTGAATGCTTTTAAACTGCCAAAATTACCAGTAGCCGTATCGGGAAAAGTTCAAGCAAATTTAGAAGTAATTGGAGAAATTGAAAATCCAGAAGTCATTATCGATGCTAACAATGTCGGTTTAATTGGAGTCGATCGCGTTAAATTTAACTCTTTAGATGCAGATATAGAAGTCAAAAATGCTTTTCTTTATTTAACACAACTAAATGCAACTCCTTTAGTAGGAGGAACGGTTACCGGAACGGGCAAAACTCAATTAGAAGGCGATAATTTATTTCAAATTCAACTACAAGCAAAAGATGTTTCTGCAGATGCGATCGCTCTTGAATATACTGAAAATTTACCTTTAGTTCTCGGTTTAGCCGATGGCGCAGCTAATGTTTCTGGTGCATTTGCTAATAATAAGGCCACAGTAACAGCCAACATTGCAATGGCTGGAGGAAATATTAAGATTAGCAATTTTGAAGTTAGAAAAGATAATTGGAGTGGAGACGTTCTAGTCTCTGAATTTAAAATATATAACCAGCAAATTGGCGATATCGGACGTTTAAATACAGCTTTTAATATTTCTGGCAGCGATTATTCTTTTGAAACAAATAGTATTACTGCGATCGCAGATTATGCTACCGTAAATATGACCCAAGGCGGTCAAATAATTGCCGAAAAATTTGAATTCGTTCGCGGCAATTGGTCGAGTAATTTAAGAGCAGACAATTTAAAATTAGAAAATATTAATATTTTAGAATCAGTAAGCGGTCAACTCAACTTGACAGGTAGTTTAAATGGTTGGAACGTTAACGAGCTTAATGCTGATGGCAGTGGCAGCCTATTCTTAGGAGCGGGAAATTTAAATATAGAAAAATTGCAAGTAAATAAAGGTAAATTCGACACAACAATAACAGCAGATCGGATCGATTTAGATCGATTTAATTTGAGCGATCGCTTTAATAATATATTGCGAGGATCTCTCAACGGTAAAATTGCTTTGTCTGGTAATTTAAACGACCTCAATCCAGCCGCGATCGCAGCAAACGGAGAGTTAAACTTTACTCGCGGAATTGCTATTGTTGAAAACAATTTAAATACAATTTTCAATTGGAACGGAAGACGTTTAGAAATTAAAAAAGCTGAGGCAAAAAACTTTAATTTATCTGGATTCGTCGATCTCAATCCGAAAGAATTAGTTATAGAACAATACTATTTCGATCTTAATGCTAGAGAACTAAATCTAGCACCATTGCCCGGATTATTTCCAGGTCGTCTTAGCACCCTTCCAGTCCAAGGAAAATTAGACTTTAACGGTACGGCATCGGGGACGTTATTAGCTCCAAAAATAGACGGACAATTAGCATTGCGAAACTTGGCAATTTGTAGTTTAACAACTGAGAATTTAACCGGAAATATCGCCGCAAATCCAGCAACAGGAATCGGATTAAACTTAAGCGGAACGAGCGATCGCATTAACATTAATTTATCCCCCTCATACCAACCAAGAGCTTTACAAATAAACTTAAATAATATTGCGATCGCAGGCAAAAAACAAAGAGAGATATTCTTATTAGAAATAGCTCGACTGCCAATTAATATAATTAAAGACTTTGCCCCATTTGCCGGCATCAATGTACCTCCAGCATTAATATCTCAAAAATTAACGGGCAATCTCTCCACAGACTTAAATTTAAACTTAAATACCTTCGCATTTTCTAGCGACAACTTTGAAATTACCTCTCCAGGAATTGCCACAAACTCCGGTAATAAAGTATCGGCTTTATCCTTCGATCGCATCACCGCCGCCTTTAGATACAACAACGGACAATTTTTATTAAATAAGGGAACGATTCAAAAAAAAGCAACCAAATATATTTTAGAAGATACTTCAATAGCAACTACCGGAAATCGCAAATTTAAAAGCAATCTGACAGTTCAAAACGGAAAAATCCAAAATCTAATTGCAATTTTACCGATAATAGAATCCTACGGCGACAATCAAGCTACAGGAACTGCCGCAGACTTATATACAGAACAAACAGACCTAACTCCCAAATCCTTACCTAGATGCAACTCCCAAACTCCACCAGCCCTATGCATTCCCCCAGCCCCCGAAGAAACATCCTTTGAACCAACAAATCCGCCATTATTTAGCATCGGCAGACCAAAAGCCAGTATAATGCGGAGATTGCGCCGTTTTGCAGAAATACAAACATTTCTCGCTCGCCAACAAGAAAGTCAAAAAACCGCCATACTGCCACCACTCGAAGAACTGCGAGGGCAATTTGACGGCAGCTTAACAATTGCCGGGGCGATCGACTCCGGGATTCAAATCGATCGCTCGGAATTTGATTTTAACGGAAAAAATTGGCAGTGGGGAGAGCGAGAAAACAGCAAAAAAATAGATTTATCCCAACTAAATATAAAAGGCAGTGTCTTCGATAACGTTCTGACAATCTTGCCCTTAGAAATAAAATATCAAGCAGGAACGATCGCCCTAACCAGCAGTATTGACTTTTCTAATGCAGATACCGCCCTAGATACCGTTTCCGGCCAGCTAAACTTGGAAAACATCTCAGTAGCAGCGATCGAAAAATTAATCGATCTGCCCGAAGCGATTCAATTAGAAGGCTTTCTCAACGCGACCGCAAATATTGGTGGCAGCATAGATAATCCGATCGCCAAAGCAACTTTAACAATCGACAACGCTAAAATCAATCAAAGATCGGTGGAAACATTAGAAGGAAACTTCGACTACAACAACAATCGCAACGCCAGGCTCGAGTTTGCCATCAACAGTATTTTAACCGAATCAGCCAAACCCGCGATCGTTTCTGGCAGCATACCTTACCAACTTCCCTTCGCCACAGTCGCACCAGACAACCAACAATTAAGCATTCAAGTAGACATCCCCGACAAAGCCCCGATCCTCCTCAATATCCTCACCAGAGGCCAAATAGCTTGGATAGAAGGACAAGGAAACGTCAAGCTAGATATCTCAGCTAACTTAGAACCAGAAACATTTAATTTAACTCAATTAAACGCCCGAGGAAATATCAATCTGATCGACAGCACGATCGCAGCCCCAGAATTACTGCCAGAAGCACCCCTTAAAAATATTAACAGTAAAATTTTATTCGACTTCGATCGCCTCAGAGTGCAAAATTTCAAAGGATCTCTAGCAAGTGGCGGCACTATAGAAATAGCCGGAAATTTACCCCTACGAGATACCAACATTACCAGCGATCGACCCCTCACAGTTAAATTGGAACGATTAAACCTCAAATTTCAACAACTATATCGAGGTGCAGTCAATGGAACAGTTATCGTTACCGGAAGTTTATTTGAACCAACTATTGGCGGAAATGTTACCTTATCCAAGGGAAGAGTCGAACTAGCCCAAACTAACTCACAAGCAGGAAATACTCAAACAGAAAACCCAACCAACCAGCCGGCCCTAGCGATAGAATTTGATAACTTTAAACTCGACCTCGATCGCGACGTTGCGATCGTCTTTTCTCCAACCGTTAACAATGTTGCGATCGAAATCGTACCGATTGTTGACTTTATTGCCACCGGAACGTTAATTGTTAATGGCAGCATCGCCCAAATCATTCCCCAAGGAATTATCGAACTAAAAAGAGGTAGGATTAATCTTTTCACCACCCAATTCAGTTTAGTTAAAGGGTACAAAAATATAGCTCGTTTTTCAGCCGATCGCCCCTTAGATCCTTTCTTAGATGTCAGACTGAGAACCTCAGTATTAGAATCGAGAAGAATTGCCGTTCCCAGCGATGTTTTCGTCACCAGTGAAATTATCGATAACCCTAACTTTAACTTTGGCACTCTCGAAACAGTTCGCATTCAAGCCAGAGTCAGAGGATACGCCTCTCAAATCGAAGAAAACCTCCAATTAACTAGCAGTCCACCTCGAAGCGAAACAGAAATCATTTCCCTGCTAGGGGGTACTTTTGTCGAAAGTCTGTCTCGAGGAGGAGATCCGACTATTGGATTAATTAACCTCGCAGGTACGGCATTTTTTGGCACTTTTCAAAACGATCTTGCCCGCGTTCTCGGTTTGAGTGAATTGCGTATCTTCCCCACTCAAATTATTGGCGAAGAAGAAGACGACGATAGTAGAAACAATCAAACCCTCGATTTAGGTGTTGAGGCCGCGATCGATATCACTAATCGCTCTTCCTTTTCCGTTGAAAAAATCCTGACTGCCCCCGCCGAACCTTTCCGTTTTGGCTTGCGCTATCGCATCAATCAAAATCTGCTTTTGCGCGGTTCTACTGACTTATCAGGAGATAATCGACTTCTGATTGAATACGAAACAAGATTTTAATCGGCAGCAATAATACTAATAGTGAATCGAATAACTCTCGTATCCAAATCTGCTAATATCTTGACATCATACCATTTCTATTTAATATTGTTACAGTTGGGTGGTCAGGGGTCAGAGGTCAGAGGTCAGGGGTTAGTCGGTCTAGGTAGGAGGTCAAGATAATAATTAACCGGTCTTGAGTGAGAATAATTCATTGTATCTATAGCCTCATTTTTCAGAATTGGTATAATTTTACTTACTAATTAAAATCAATATTTAAAATCCGATAATATTTTAGATCTTAAATAACGCCGATTTGAATCAATACCTAAAATATTAAGTTACAATTTTATTCACAAAAACTTAGATTTCGCTCCTGCGACTAGTCCCGGCTACGTGTATATTGGGATACGTACAAATTTAAAATTGACAAACCTAAAATACCCAAAAACAATACCAATCCGATCGTACAAGCATAATTAATATCGAACTCATCAAAAGCTTTTTCCCAAAGATAATAAACTATAGTTTTAGAACTATTATTCGGCCCCCCTTTGGTCATCACAAAAACTTCTTCAAAAACTTTGGTTGCAGAAATTGCCGACAGACATCCTACCAATACTAAATAAGGCCTCATCAAAGGTAAAGTAATATCCCAATGCTTGCTTAAACCATCCGAGCCATCAATTGCAGCCGCCTCGTATAATTGTTTGGGAATTGATTGCAATCCTGCCAAATAAATCACCATATAATAACCTATTCCCTTCCAAATTGTCACCATCATCACACTCCAAAGTGTCAATTGCGGGCTAGTTAACCAAGGAATAACAACATCGAAACCTAATTGTTTTAACCATTGATTGATTAAACCATTAGAAGCATAAAGTGCTTTCCAAGCAATTCCTGCCACTACCATTGAAACTAATACTGGGGTATAGTAGAGCAAGCGAAACCAGTTAATTCCTCTTAGTTTGCGATCGACTAAAATAGCTAACCCTAAAGGAGCAAAAACTAATACAGGAACTACACCAATTAGATAAATAAAAGTGTTTCTCAAACACTGCCAAAATAATTCATCAGTTCGCAAACGTTGGAAATTAGCTAGTCCGACCCACTCTGGTAATATCGTTATATCGTAATTATATTGAGAAAAACTCAAAGAAAATGCACCAATACCCGGTATAAATACAGTCAAACCTAAAACAATTGCGGCGGGCAAAATAAACAAATAAGGAACTAGAAACCTTTTATTAATACTTTGGCCTGAAATCATATGTTTGTTTAGATCGTTTTACTAATGCAAATAATACCGATACGAACTTTAGTTTAATTATTATTGAAATAATAATTTTATTTGAAAATTTAAACTACATTCCAACTATTTGAGTAAAAAAGAGATAAAACCTTCAAATTGAGAGCCGAAACTGCCTTATGAACCAAACAAAAGACTTGACAAACGAAACCCTCAATCAACAGCTAATTACGCTCCAGCAAGAACAATTTACTGGAAAATTAGAAGTAAAATCTCCAACAGCAAGCTTGCAATGGACTATATATTTTGGTTTGGGTCGGCTGATTTGGGCTGACGGGGGCAACCATCCTAACAGATCTTGGCAAAGATTGCTTAAAAAATACTTGCCCGATCTCCAAGTAAAAGAAGCAGATATTGAGCGTGCAGAAGAATTTGAATGTTCTAACTATTACTATCTCACGATGCTGCGTCAACACGATATTATTACTCAAGAAGACCTGACTTTACTAATTAAGAACAAAATTAACGAAGTCCTATTTGAAATAATCCAAATTAGCAATAAAACAGTTTTAGAATACAAACTTTTTAACGGTTCTGGCGATTCGCTTTTCGCTTCAGGACTAAAAATGTCTTTGGGTTTGATCGACGCATCACAAGCATTAGAACAAGCATATCAAGATTGGTCTTTATGGACGGAGCAAGGACTAACAAAAATATCGCCTAATTTAGCACCGATATTACAACAACAAGAAAAACTACAACAAAAAGTATCAAAAGTTATTTATCAAAATTTTACTCAACTAATTGACGGCAAAAAAACCCTCAAAGACTTAGCCGTTCAAATGAAACAAGAACCAATTAAATTAACTCTTTCCCTGCTACCTTACATTCGTCAAGGTTTCATTCAACTACAAGAAATTCCCGATCTTCGAGTTCAAAGAGATCGCAAAAAATCTGCTGTAAGTTCTCCGCTTGTCCCCAAAACTAACATTAACAATAAAAATAACGATCGCCCTCTAATTGCCTGTATCGACGATAGCCCTCAGATTTGCAAAATCATGCAGCAAATTATGGAAAAAGAAGGTTATCGCTATATTTCCGTTCAGCAGGCTTTACAAGCTGTTCCTACCCTAATAGCAGCAAATCCCGACTTAATCTTTTTAGATATCGGCATGCCCGTAGTTAACGGATACGAAATTTGTACCCAATTAAGAAGGGTTTCCAAATTTAAAGATATCCCGATTGTAATTCTTACCGGTAACGATGGCATAGTCGATCGCGTCAAAGCAAAAATGGTCGGTGCTTCTGCCTTTCTCTCTAAACCTCTCGAAGTTCCCAAAATTTTAGGTGCAATTGAAAACTTACTCTTGTACTCTACAGATACTAGCAATATTTAAATATATCCTTCGACTACGACAGCAAAACTGCATCGAGTTTTTCAAATTTGACCTAAACTCCTAGCAATCTGTTCGACTAGTTTAACCTATTGATTTCTCTTGATATCGTAGAATAAATTATTTAAATATTAATTATTAGATCTGTTATGCCGAGTGATTTGAAATTAATATCAAACTAATCTAATCTTAAATTTGAAGCGATCGCAATAGAAAATGACTCGAGAAAATATCGATCTATTCACAAAAGTAAATCTGCTGGCAACCGACCAATTTACCGGCAAACTCGAAGTAAACTCAACGAGCGAAGAAAGATGGCAACTTTTCTTTGCTTCGGGCCGCCTAATTTGGGGTGATGGCGGTCTTCATCCTAACAGATCTTGGCGCAGACTATTAAGTAAATATTGCCACAATATCGATTTAACCAAGATTAGTCTCAGCACAAAAGAACAATTTGAAAGCCTCAAATATCAAACTTTAACCCTATTATTAGCGCGCAAACTAATTCAAGCAGAATCAGCCAAAGCAATGGCGATCGAGTCGATTGATGAAATAATTTTTGAAATCATCGAACATCAAGCGATCGAATCGATATCTTATGCAAATTTTCCAATCTCCGATTATGGATTATCCTTATCTAAGAACTCCCCCGTTTTTTTAGATCCTGCTGCTGCCATAACCGCCAGCCAAGAAAAATGGGCCCTTTGGACTCAAAAAGATCTCAGTTCCTATTCTCCTAACTTAGCCCCCACTATCGCCGAACCAAAACGACTCCAAGAATCAGTCAATCAAGTTGTCTACAATAACTTTGTCGCCTTGCTCGATGGGAATAATACTTTGCGCGACCTCGCTTTACAAATGAAAAGCGATCCAATCACAATTATCTCTTCCCTCGTACCCTACATCAATCGAGGCTATATAGATTTAATCGAAGTCGGCGATATTGAAGCCCCAATTAATCCGATCGCAACTTCTCCCCCCAAAACGATTCGCAATAAAGGCCCTGCCCTAATCGCTTGTATTGATGATAGCTTACAAATTGGTTTAATTATGGAACAAATTATTACCAAAGCCGGATATAAATTTATCTCAATTCAGCAACCATTGCAAGCAATTCCCACTTTAATAGCCAATCCCCCCGATCTGATTTTTTTAGACGTAAGGATGCCAATTATTAACGGTTACGAACTTTGCTCCCAAATAGGCAGGATTTCTCAATTACAAAACATCCCCATCGTTATGCTTACGGGCCAAGACGGTATTGTCGATCGAATGCGTGCTAAATTAGTCGGTGCTTGCGATTTTATGTCCAAACCCATCGACGACCAAAAAGTAGTTAAAGTTATCCAGAAAATTCTCCTCGAATATCAAATTCAAACCAACTAAGACAAGCTTAGAATTTCTCTTCTCCAAAGATCCCAACAAAAAAATCACAGGTCTCTAGATGTTATTATTAAGTGGTTATAGGGAACTATATAACTGTAAAATATAAACTTAAACAACAACTGAAACGGAGTTATCCTTCATGAGTAAAGTTCTAGTTGTTGACGACAGTTTGACAGATCGTAAAGTCATCAGTAGCTATTTACAAGAACTTGGTTTAACAGTTTTTGATGCCGACAGTGCTGAAGATGCAATGAACAAAATCGATCTCCATCAGCCTAATTTAATCGTCCTAGACGTGGTAATGGGCGGTAAAAGTGGCTTTGAAATGTGTCGTCAGCTTAAAGCAGATAAAATAACTCAGACCATTCCGATCATTCTCTGCTCTTCCAAGTCAAGCGAAGCGGACAAAATGTGGGGAGATGTAGTAGGTGCAGATGCTTATGTAGCAAAACCAGTCGATCGCAACGAATTGGTGAATAAAGTACAACAGTTAATCGCTAAATAAGGCAAGGACACAAAAAATTATGGTCGGTTCGTCCACGCCCAACTCATTATCTATTACTTTAGGGGCTAAATCATCGCTAACAACAGATCGAACTCGAGAACTGAGCAAGTTCTTACAATTTCAACTCGGAGGCTGCGATCGCGCTTTATTAGAAGCTGAAATTGTTACCGAAATTATTATCGTACCCGAAAATAAAATAATGCCCGTGCCCCAAATGCCCTATTGTGTTTTGGGTATTTATAGTTGGCGCAGCGAAATGCTTTGGATCGTAGATTTAGAAAATAGATTGGGATATCCGTCCTCAGTAACTATAGCTAACCCAAAATCAAATTCGACAGGCAACAACCTGACTTTAATGGTAGTGCAAGTTAAGGGCAATTCATTAGGATTAGTTGTACCTAATGTAATGAACATAGTTCAATTTGATTCTCAAACAATTAATCCCTCTTCAATAGATTTATTTGGCGAGGTGGGATTCTTTCTAGATGGTTACTTCAAAGATAGTAATAATGACATTATAATGTTACTAAATGCCAATAAAATCTTGCAAAATCTTTGAGAGCTAAGTCAGATTTAGCTCCACTAATTTTAATAATTTGAAGTTGTTCTTGAAATAAAATAAGAGCTGGTTATCGGTTCGGAAAAATACATTTTACTCGTTCCGAAAACCTCGATCTTATTAGATTATTGGCTAGATTTTTATTAATTACTCCCGAGCAAAAAAAACTTCCCTACAAATACAGTTATCCCAAAATAGCAGGGATTTAGATCCAGACATCACCATTTTCACTAGAGTAGAACCTAACGAAAGAATTATGGAAGGACAAAATATTTTCGCAGAAGAGAAGCCTCAAAATAACAGCGAAGCGAATCAGATTCAACAAAATAATGGAGATAGTCAAGAAAATGGCAAACTAACAGCCAATAGATCGACACAAAAAGAAAAAGTAGAAAAATTCAAAAAAAAATTATTTCAGCAAGAGCGAGAACGGATCAAGAAAACAAGCGAAAAAATCCGTCAAGCTAAAGACTTAAACGAATTTTTAACCAATGCAACCGCAACAATTAGAGAAGAATTAGGGGCAGATCGAGTCTTAATTTATCGTTTCGATCGCCAAAGTAAATTCGATCGCCAAACTCAAGGAGAAACCGGACAAGTAATTTCAGAAGCACTAATTCCAGGTTGGACTCCGGCGATCGATGAAATCTTACCTTGTATTTGTTTTGGCCGACAAACAGCCAAAGAATATCTCAGCCAAGGACATCTAGCAATTGAAGATCTGCAAAATCAAAGACTCACCCCTTACCAAAAACAACTGCTAGAAAAATTTCAAGTCAAAGCATCTCTAACCATACCAATAATGGTGAACGGGACTTACTCGATCGAAGAAAGCAATTATGCTCTCAACCAAATCTGGGGATTGTTAGTAATACAACAATGCGAGCAAGAGCGTCAATGGCAAGAAGAAGAAATAAATCTACTCGATAGCCTGACTAAAGAAATTACCCTAGCAGTGCAACAAGATCGACCGAGAATGCAGTTAGCACAGCAAAAAGACATCTTGACTACCATCAACCAAGAAATGCAGCAGTTGATGCAAGAGATGCTCGAAAAACTGCGCGAACTCCTCAAAGCCGATCGCGTCCTCATCTACGGTTTCAATCCAGACTGGAGTGGAGAAGTTCTAGCAGAATCAGTAAATCTCAAGTGGGAAAGAGCCGGATCGGCATTCGATCGCGACTTTTTCCTGAGAGGAGAACAATACAAACAATATTACGTCGTTAACGACATCTATGCAAAAGATTTCGCTCAGTGTTTGATTGAAGCCCTCGAAAAACTACAAGCAAAAGCATACATTCTAGTACCGGTCGAGCAAAATAACCAACTTCTCGGCGTTCTCGCAGCATACCAAAACTCCGGCCCTCGCAACTGGCAAACTTCAGAAATCAACTCCATGCTCAAGTTTGCCAGTCAATTTAGTTTTCCGCTCCAACAAACCGAATTTTTCCGTAAAACCTCCTTCCAAACCAAGCAAATGGAAGCAGCATTTAAACGAGAAAAAGACCTCGGTAGAATGCTAGATCGCATGAGAGTCTCTAAAGATAGAGACATAGTATATCAAATAGCTACTCAAGAAGGAAGAAAACTGCTAGAAGTCGATCGCTTCGCAATTTACCGCTTTAACCCCGATTGGAGCGGCAACTTCATCGCCGAATCAGTTGCTGCTGGGTGGACGAGCTTAATTGAAAAGATACCCATTGTTAAAGATACCTACTTAGAAGAAAATCGAGGAGGCCGCTATAAATTTGGCGAATGCTTTGCCGTAGACGATATTTATCTAGTCGGCCACCAAGCTTGTCACATCGAACTTTTAGAACAATTTGAAGCTAGAGCCTACGTTATCGCCCCAATAATTATCTCAGAAAACGAAGATAAAAAACTCTGGGGACTCGCTGCAATTTACCAAAACTCGGGGGTTCGCAAATGGCGCGATGAAGAAATAGAAACCCTCAGACAAATCGGACTGCAAATCGGCGTTGCCTTACAAAGAATAGAATATGTCGGACAGTTAGAAGCTAGGGCCGAAAGAGAACAAGCCGTAGCCAAAATAGTCGATCGGATTCGCGAATCATTAAATCTACAAGAGATTCTGCAAACTACAACTCAAGAAGTACGTAAGTTGCTAAAGTGCGATCGCGCGGCAATATATCGTTTTACTCCTGACTGGGGCGGAGAATTCATCGCCGAATCCCACAGCTCGGAATGGACATCTCTTTTAGAAGTTCAAAGTACGATGCCAGAAATCATTCAAAATGTCAACAATTGCGCCCTCAGAGACTTGGTCGGCGATCGAGGTTTAGCAGGTACTAAAACAGGCTCGCAAAGAGATTTGCAACCTAATCTCAATAAGGAAAAGGTTTCCACTTACAGAGTCAGAAACGATATTTACAATTCCGATCTGCCCGATTCCTACCTGAAAATTTTAGAAAAATATCAAGCTAGAGCTTACATGGTTGTTGCCATCTATCAAAGGCAACAACTCTGGGGCTTGCTAGTTGCTTACCAAAATTCGGGGCCTCGCGAATGGCAACCTTCAGAAATTAAATTGCTCGGTACGATCGGCTCTCAATTGGGAATCGGGGTACAACAGGCAGAATATGCCAAAAAAATTCAGATTCAATCGCAACAAGATCGCGCAGTTGCCAAAATTATCGAGCGAATTCGCAACTCTAGCGACCTGAAAAGTATTTTTACCAATGCTACCCAACAAACTCGGCGGATCTTGGAAGCCGATCGCGCTGTAGTTTATCGCTTTAACCCAGACTGGAGCGGACAAGTAGTCGCAGAATCTTACGGCAGCGAATGGGTTTCCGTAATCGAAATTCAAGCAGTCGATGACACGATCTATACTAGCGAAATGAGCGACGACGATCGCTGCACGATCAAAGATTTAAAAACCGGATCGACTTTTGACACCGATACTTACCTCAAAGATACCGACGGTGGAGAATATACCAAAGGTCAAAGAATTAAAGTCGTCGATGATGTTTACTCGGCAGGATTTTCAGCTTGCTATTTAAACTCCCTCGAGAAATATCAAGCTAAAGCTTATATCATCGCACCGATCTTTAAAGACAATCAACTTTGGGGTTTGTTTGCAGTTTATCAAAACTCCGGGCCGCGCAATTGGGCAGAATCGGATGCTAGCTTAATTTTACAAATTGCCACACCCCTGGGATTGGCAATCAAACAAGCTGAATTTATCGAACAAGTTAAAAGCCAAGCAGATAGCCTAGCGCAAACATTAGAAAGAGAAAAAGCAGCCAAAGAAGACATTCAACAGCAAGCTTTACAAATGTTGAGTACGGTTAAACCTGCTTTCCGAGGAGATTTAACAGTTCGTGCCAATGTAACCGACAATCAAATCGGCACGATCGCTGCAGCCTACAACACTACTTTAGATTCGCTCCAAGATATCGTCGTTCAAGTTAAAGCTACAGTAGAAAAAGTCGCCGGAACAGCCACCGAAAGCAACACCGCGATTACCGGACTCTCGACTAAAGCTCAACTCCAATTTGAAGAATTGAACCTAGCTTTAACCAGAATTCAAGAAACCATTGAAGCGATCGAATTAACCACCCAAAACGCACGACAAGTAGAAGCGGCGATCGACCGAGCCAACCAAACAGTGAAAACTGGGGACTTGGCAATGAATAAAACCGTTGAAAGTATTAGCGAAATTCGCTCCTTCGTTACCGAAGCAGGGAAACGAGTTAAACGACTTTCCGAGTCTTCCCAGAAAATTTCTAAAGTAGTCAGTTTGATTAGTAGTTTCGCCACTCAAACTAACTTGCTTGCTCTCAACGCAGCTCTAGAAGCAACTAGAGCCGGAGAATACGGTAAAGGTTTTGCTGTAGTTGCCGATGAAGTTCGCAACTTATCGCTCCAATCTGCCGAAGCAACCACTGAAATTGAAACCTTAGTCCAGAAAATTCAGGAAGAAACTCTCGAAGTTGCTGGAGCAATGGAAAAAGGTGTCGAACAAGTCGCAAGAGGTACTAACTTAGTCAGCGATACCAGAGCAAGTTTGAACGATATTGTTAGTTCGACTGGAGAAATCAGCGAATTAGTCGCCGTAATTACCAGCGCGACGGACGTACAAATGCAAAAAGCAGAATCAGTCATGAACGTGATGGGAAAAGTTGCTGGAATTGCTAACGATACTTCTTCCGAATCTATGCAAATCTCTGCTGCTTTCCAAGAACTGCTCGCAATGGCTCGAGATTTGCAGGCTAATGTAGCTAAGTTTAAAGTTAGTTAATTACTAATTAATTGTTAGTTGTCAGGATGTTGCGATCGACTTCCCGACACTAACATCTCTACAGGCGTTCTCACGAACGTCTCTTCATTAATTTTTGATGAATTATGATTACCGATCCAAGTATCCGCGAACAAGCCTATCAATACTTTCTCGAAGAAGCTCCTGAATTACTCCAAACTATTGAGGAAGAACTGTTTGCTTTAGACAATCTCGCAGCAGACGAACGACCTCTTAAAATTAACAATCTGATGAGAGCCGCTCATACTCTTAAAGGAGGCGCAGCAAATGTCGGTTTAGATGCCATTAATAAAGTATCTCATACCCTTGAAGATGTTTTTAAAGCTCTCTACAATCCCGACTTGGAAATAGATGCCGAACTGCAAACTTTGCTATTTGAGAATTACGAATGTCTCCGTTTGCTTCTGACAGCAGAATTAAATAGCGGTACGGTCGATGAAGAAGATATCTTAAATAAATCTGCCGGAATTTTCGTCGAATTACAAGATAAAATCGGCGATTATTGGAGCGATGGGGATGCTTTTCCCACCTCAGAAGAATTAGGCCTTGATGTTGTCGAATCTTTTTTTAAAGAAATTATTCCCGAACGGTTGAGCGAAATATCTAATGCTTTAGATAACCCCGATCCGATTCAAATTGCCGAAATTTTACGCTCTCAAGCTGAAATATTTATTGGTTTGGCAGAATCTTTAAATTTACCCGGATTTAAAGCAATTTCTCGCACTATTATTACTGCGATCGACAGCTACCCCGATCGCGCTCCAGAGATCGCTAAAGTAGCTTTAGATAATTTAGAAACAGCAAGAGAATTAGTCCTTGAAGGCGATCGCGATCGCGGTGGAGAACCAACACCCGCATTGTTGGCTTTGGCTTCTGGACAAGAAATAGCCACACCCTCAGAACAGGCTCAAATTTTTTCTGAAAATGCCCCGACAACAGCAGATTTAGAAACCGAAGAATTAGTTAATGCGATTTGGACTCAAACTGATTCAGTCGAAATGATTTCTGAAGCGGAAACGATCGTCGAGTTAAACGATCCCTCCCAACAAGAAACCACAGAAAATGACGAGCAAAATTCTCATATCGATGCGGTTATTATTGAAGAATCTAATTTAGACAATGATTTATCTTTAGCTGAAGATAATAACTCGATCTCAGAACCTGAATCTTTAGTCGATGCAATTTGGGGTCAATCTACTCAAGTAGAATCTATTTCTCAACAAGAAAGTTCCCAAGAATTCTCCCCAGTTTCTGAGTCGGATCTTAGCGAACAAAAAGATGAATCCGAATCTTTAGTCGATGCAATTTGGGGTCAATCAAATAACTTAGATACTGAGACTAAATTAGAAACAGTAGAACAGAACAGACAAACAAGAGACACTCTCAAACCAGAAACCTCGATCGTTGCAGATAATAATCGCTCCCAAACAAATTCAAATTTACCAGAAAATAATAACCTAACTCCAGCTAAAACAAAAACAAAATCTTCATCTAAATCTTCATCTAAATCTAAACAAAGTTTGCGAATTAATATAGCTTCCCTAGAAAGATTAAATAATTTCATGGGTGAACTTTTAATCGAGCATAATAAAAATTACGTTCGCAACGAAAATATTTATCAAACCGTACAATTTTTATTAGAAAATAACGCTCATATTGAGACAATATTATCTCAACTATCAGAGCAGGTTAAAGACATTCAAGAAGAAATTTACACTCAAGAGTCTCCCCTCGAACCGCAGCTATTAGAAATAGAAAAAAATTTAGACTCAATAATAACTCATAATTCAGAAACATTGGCATTTCTTGAAGATATTAAATCCGACAACCGAGAATATCGTCGCGATTGGCAAAAACAACAGCAAATTGTACTAAATATGAGAGATGAACTGATAGAGACCCGAATGTCCCCAGTAGGTAAAGTATTTAATCGCTTTCCTCATATGCTGCAGCAATTAGCTAGCAAACACGGTAAAAAACTAGATGTCAAAATAACTGGAAATCACATCCTGATCGATAAAGCAGTAGAAGATAAACTATACGATCCCCTCCTACATATCGTTCGTAATGCCTTCGATCACGGCATTGAAACCCCCGAAGAACGCCGCAATTCAGGTAAATTGGAAACGGGTACTTTAGAAATGCGTGCTTATTATCAAGGCAGTCAAACTATTATTGAAGTTCAAGACGATGGTAACGGTATTAACTTAGAAAAAGTCAAACAACGGGCAATAGAAAGAGAGTTAATAAGTCCAGAAAAAGCCAATCGAGTTACTCCATCAGAACTCTTGGAAATATTATTTCAACCAGGATTTTCTACTGCTGCTAAAGTAAACGATTTATCTGGACGCGGTGTTGGATTAGATGTAGTCCGATCCCAACTAGAAAAAATGAACGGCACTGTTAGCATCGAATCAATACCTGGAGAAGGAACGACTTTTTCTTTACAAATTCCTTTAACACTAACTATTGCTAAATTAATGTTAGCTGAAGCCGAAGGAAAAACTTATTCATTACTAATTGATTCGATTGAAAGAATCATATTACCCAATTCAAACCAAATCAAAACATTTAACAATCAAAAAGTATTAAACTGGGAAACAGAAAAGGAAAGTTACACCATTCCTATCTTAAACTTCTCAGAATTGATCGAATATTCTCGTCTCAATAATCCCAGTTCTTCTCAATCGAATTATCAAATAGATCGCAATAGCGATAACAATCGTGCGATTTTATTATTGAGTCAAAATAATGAATTATTGGGTTTAGAAGTAGATCGGGTTTTAGGAGAACGGGAATTAGTGATCAGACCTGTTGGTAGCGCGATCGCTCCTCCAAGTTATATTTATGGTTGTAGCGTTCTCAGCGATAGCAGTTTGACTTTGGTGATCGATGCGGTTGCTTTGGTTAAAGAAGCTCACAAACCCAACACACTAGCACCTCGCGAAAGCCAATTAGCATATTTAGCTGGTAGCAACCAACAAGCATTACCAGATTCTGCTACTCCTCTTTTACCGGGTAATTCGATTCTATCAGAGACTTTATTAGTAGTTGATGATTCTTCTTCTCAAAGAAGAACGGTTAAACTTTCTCTTGAAAAAGTTACTAACCAAGTTGTTGAAGCTGAAAATGGCCTCAAAGGTTTGGAAAAATTGCAAAATACTAACAATATTGATTTAATTGTTTGCGATTTAGAAATGCCCCATATGAACGGTTTTCAGTTTCTCAAGGCTTTACGTCAAAATGAAAATACTGCTCGCATTCCGGTCATTATGCTGACATCTCGAGATAGCGAAAAGTTTAGAAATTTGGCAAAAGAATTAGGTGCATCGGCTTATTTGATTAAACCATGTCCCGAACAAGAATTAATCGATACTATACTCAAATTGAAAAAATCAAATCCAGTTTACTAATTTAATTTATTAGTTATTTTTGATTAGCTTTTGCTCGATCTTTGCCAAAGGCTAATTTTTTTATTTTAGTTTATATTATATTTGTAAACTAATTTTAATTTACATCTCAAATGTGCTAAAACTATTGTAAATGTGAGCTGCAATAGGATAAATAATAGTAGTCAATCTATATAGTTCGATCGGATTTAATCATTTACAATGCCTTGGTTTGTCAAAATTGAAGAAGGAATTGTTAATAAAAGTACCTTCGATCGCTACGTTCCCGCTCATAAAGCGTACGTGCGCGATTTAATTGCTAAGGGTCATAAAGCTCGTACTGGCTATTGGGCTGAATTAGGGGGTGGCATGTTACTTTTTGAAGCATCTTCTCTTGAAGAAGCTCGAGGAATCGTTGCTCTCGATCCTCTGATTACAAATGGTTGTGTCAAATACCAACTTCACGAGTGGCGTGTCGTAGTCGAATAAAATTGATTAAGCTTTAATTATAAATCAGATAAAACTTAAATAAGAAAATGAAACAATGGTATGAAGAACTATTTGAAAATTATGCAATAAAATACGATCGAGAGAAGTTTACTCAAGGTACGATCGGAGAGTGCGATTTTATTGAAAAAGAAATTAATTACGATCGCAATACTAAAATTTTAGATCTAGGATGTGGGACTGGAAGACATTCAATTGAATTGGCAACAAGAGGATATCAAGTTGTTGGGATCGATCTCTCAGAATCTCTTCTCAAACGGGCAAAACAAAAAGCTCTAGAGAGAAATTTACAAATTGATTTTCAAAAACGTGATGCCAGGAATCTCTCTTTTTTTGAAGAATTCGATCTGGTAATTATGATTTGTGAAGGGGCATTTTCTTTGATGGAAACCGATGAAATGAACTTTCAAATTCTTCAAAATTCTGCTAATGCTTTAAAATCAAATGGTAAATTAATTTTTACTACTTTAAACGGTTTATTTCCTCTATTTCATTCTGTCAAAGATTTTTTAAATTCAGATCTCCAATCAGGAAATGCAACCTACGATCGTAATTCTTTCGATTTAATGAGTTTTAGAGATTTTGGTACTATATGTATTCAAGACGACTTAGGGAATAAAAAAGAATTACAATGTAACGAAAGGTATTATGTCCCCTCAGAAATAACCTGGCTGTTAAAAACACTAAAATTTAAAAATATCGATATTTTTGGCGCGAAACTCGGTGCTTTTAGTCGCAGCGATCGATTATCAACCGAAGATTATGAAATGCTCGTAATCGCAAATAAGTCATAACATTGTCATAATTAGGAAACTTTAGCTTAAATTAAGCTGTCTGTTGTTCTGGAGATTCAAATTTTGTTTTATACTAATTAAGTAAAACAATAATAATACAAACAAGCTCCAAACCAAATATTTAGCAATATTTAAGATGGCTGACTTTCCGTTCAGAAAGATTGCAATTAATGGCTTACTTCTAAGTTTTCTCAGTCTAATATCCGGTTGTGTTAGTTTTTCGCAAGCACAACCAAAAACTTCAGAAAAACAAGTAAAAATAACAGCTCAAAAAGTAGTTGCTTTAGGCCGTTTGACACCCCAAGGAGAAGTAATTAAACTGTCGGTAGCCAATGCAGAAGATAGTCGCGTCAATAAGATTTTCGTTAACGAAGGCGATCGCGTTAAAGCAGGTCAGGTTATCGCAATACTGCAAGGTATTGAAAGAAGACAAAGAGACTTAGAAGAAGCACGTAAAAATGTAGAATTCTTTCAAGCTAAACTCGAGCAAATTAGATCCGGTAGTGCCAAAAATTCTGAAATAGCAGCTCAAAGAGCGAATATTGCTAGTTTGCAGGCAAAACTTCGCAACGAAACCATAGAAAGAGAAGCGGCGATCGCTGCTGCTGAAGCTGAACTTCGTCAAGCAGAGATATTCCATCAACGTCAAGAAACTATTGCCAAGCAAGGTGCTATTAGTCGTCAAGCTTTAGACGAAGCAAAAAAACAACTAGAAACAGCTCGAGCCGATCTGCAACAACGCCAAGCACAGCTCGATAATACCAAACAAACTTTACAAGAAGAAATAGCCAGAGAGCAACAAGACTTAGCAACACTTAAAGAAGTTCGTCCGGTGGATATTAGAGTGGCTCGAGCTGAGTTAGAACGCAGTCTGGTAGCTGTAGAACAGCGCAAAGCCGATCTCGAAGATACTAAAGTCAAAGTTCCCGTTGCGGGGCAAATTTTGCGAATTAACACCCGCATCGGCGAAAAAGTTAATACCCAACAGGGGATTGTTGAATTGGGAAAAACAGATCGCATGTATGCGATCGCCGAAGTTTATGAAACGGAAATCAGTAGAGTTAAAATCGGACAAAAAGCAACAATACAAAGTGAATATGGTGGTTTTGCGGGAGAAGTAATCGGAAAAGTCGAACATATTGCTTTGCAAGTCGGCAGAAGGCAGCTTACTGGGGGATCTACCGATCCGACTACCGATGAAAATACCCGCGTTGTTGAAGTAAAAATTCGCATCGATCCCCAAGATAATGCTAAAGTCGCTAGTCTGACAGGGATGCAAGTTCGGGTTGCGATCGATTTAGGTTCTTAGTAAATGATAGAAATTAAACCGGTTAAAACTCATCAAATTCCTGAAGTCAAACAGCTAATTTGGAAAGTTTGTCAAGAGATTTTTCAAGTTACTAAGGAAGAAGTAATTCAACATTATGACGATCTTGCAGATTTAGATGCAATAGAAAGTAATTATTTTCGCAATTCAGGTATTTTTTTAGTAGTTTGCGATCGCAACAAAGTTATCGGTAGTGGGGGAATTAAACGATTCGATCGCTCTATTTGTGAATTAAAAAGGATGTGGTTTTTAAAAGAATATCGCGGTCGAGGATATGCCGAACAAATGAGCTTTTTATTATTTAAGTTTGCTAGAAAAGCTAATTATAAAAGAGTTCGTCTCGATGTTTTTAGTTCAGACAAACAAGCAAGAGCGATTAATTTTTATCAAAAACTTGGATTTTATAACATTACCAGGTATTTTCCTAGGGACGGTAATGGATTTATCGATAGTACCGTATTTATGGAGAAAAAATTATGAGAGTTAATTTAATTAAGCCCAAAATAGTTAATAATTTAAGTAAAAAAATCAAAAGCAGCAAACCCTTAGCTTGGGCGCAATTATCCCATAATAAAGTTCGTTTAGCAGTTGCATTAACTGGTGTGGCATTTTCTAATATTTTGATTTTTACTCAGCTAGGAATAAGAGCATTATTATTCGATGGAGTAACTTTAATTCCCGAAAACTTGCAAGGGGAATTATTTATAATGCCTGCTTATTCTCAAACAATTGAATTCGGTACTTTTCCGCGCATCTTTATCTATCAAGCAGCAGCAGTAGCAGGAGTATCTTCTGCAAATCCACTTTATATTAATCGCGCTACTTGGGTTAACCCAGAAGATCTCAATAAATCTCAAAAAGAGCGGGTTGAGGCTAACAGAGTTAAAGTAATAGCTTACAATCCCGTCGAACCGATCTTAAACCTGCCAGAAGTCAACCAGCAAGCGGATCTTTTAAAAGTACCTGGAGGAGTATTTTTCGATCGCCTTTCTCAACCAAAACTAGGCCCGATTCAAGAACTATATGAAAAAGAAGGTAAAGTATTTACAGTAATGGATCGAAAAGGAACTACTGTAGTCAGTCTTTTTAGTTTGGGTAGCACCTTTTTTGATTCGGGACACGTAATTATGAGCGATTGGAATTATATGACTTGGAAAGGCAATAATTCCCTTCAAAAAGTGTCCGTTGGTGTGATTAAAATCGAACCAAATGCCGACTTAGAAACAGTACGAGAAAGACTCAAACAAAGATTATCAAAAGATGTCAAAATACTTACCAAAGCAGAGTTAATTAAAGCCGAACAAGATTTTCGCGCTTCATTTCCTTCAGGAAAAATTCTTAATTTTGGTGCTTTAGTCGGTTTTGTTGTGGGAATAATAATCGTCTATCAAGTGCTTTATGCCGATGTTAGCGACCATTTACCAGAATATGCCACCCTCAAAGCAATGGGTTATTCCGATCGCGCTTTATTAAGAGTAATCCTCACCGAAGCAACTATCTTAGCTATTTTAGGCTTTATACCTGGTTTTATTGCTTCTTATGGTGTTTATGGACTTTTAGCTGGAGTGACGAAAATCCCCTTAGTGATGCGCGCTAGCGTCGCTTTGCAAATATTCATGCTTACCCTAATAATGTGCGCTATTTCAGGAGCGATCGCCAGCAACAAACTCCGTTCGGCCGATCCTGCTGATGTATTTTAACTTCCTTTGCTTCAAGAAATAAGTCAGAAGAATTGTTTATTAGTAGTTAATAATGAAGGCGATCGTTTCAATTAAAAATTTATCCCATACTTTTGGCAAAGACTCTTTAAAAAAAACAGTTCTCGAAGAGATTAACTTAGATCTTCATCCCGGTGAAATAGTCATTTTAGAAGGCCCTTCAGGAAGCGGAAAAACCACTTTACTTACTTTAATTGGTGCGTTGCGATCGGTGCAACAAGGCAGTTTGAAAATCTTCGAGCGCGAATTATTAGGAGCAAAAAAAGAGCAACAAATAGAAGTTCGCAACCAAATTGGTTTTATCTTTCAATCCCATAATTTGCTTAAATGTTTTACAGCTTGGGAAAATGTGAGTATGTCTCTCAAATTACACAAAAGTATTGCCAAACAAGATTATTATTCCCTTGCTTTAAATATTTTAAAAGCCGTCGGTATGGGCGATCGCGCTGAATATTATCCCGATAACCTTTCTGGAGGACAAAAACAAAGAGTTGCGATCGCTCGAGCTTTAGTCAGCCATCCTAAATTAGTTTTAGCAGACGAACCCACCTCCTCATTAGATAGTAAATCGGGAAGGGATGTAGTTGAAATTATGCAGCGTTTAGCCAAAGAAGATGGTTGTACCGTTTTATTGGTAACCCACGATAATCGTATTTTAGATATTGCCGATCGCATCGTACATATCGAAGATGGTCGCTTAAGTAAGGTATCTTAATTGCAATGAAGTCTGAGTAACAAGTACGAACCTTCTTTTTGTTCTGTTGTTTGAAAATTTTTGAAACAATTTTCGCTCTCAAACTCTTTACTCGTTACTCTCTTTTTGCAAAGCGATCGATGAATTTTGACAATCATACCCGTATTTGGTTCGACGGATCTGTTAAACCGACTAATCCTGGTTTTGCTGCCGGAGCTGCAATAATAAAAAGACCCGGCAATGCTGTCGAAGATATTGTGGTTACTCAGTTTTTAGATTGGGGAACTAGCAACGAAGCCGAATATGCTGGATTAATCGCAGGATTAAAAAAAGCCAAAGAATTAGAAATAAAACAGATTCTAGTTTTCGGCGATAGTCTTTTAATCGTCAATCAAGTAAATTTAGTTTGGCGTACCTTAGCCACAAATCTTAAACCTTTATTAAAAGAATCGCGATCGCTGTTAGCTTATTTTGAAACTTGGCAAATGTATTGGATTCCCCGTCAAAGAAATACAGTTGCCGATGCTGCGGCTGGAAATTGTCTCGATCTTTCGATTCAAAATATGGGGATACCCTACGAATACTTAATCGAGAAGTTTAAAGCACGCCCTTCGAGCTAGGAATTTTCGCAGCGCGACGGGGATCGACCTCAGTTGCCATTCGCAAAGAACGAGCAAAAGCTTTAAAAGTTGCCTCGATGATATGGTGGGAGTTGATCCCGTCCAATTGACGAATATGCAAAGTCAGTTGAGCGTGATTTACGATCGCCACAAAAAATTCTCTGACTAATTGAGTATCGTAACTACCCACTCTTTGGGTTGGTATTTCTAGACCGTAGCTTAAATGGGGGCGGCCTGAAAAATCTAGGGCAACTTGAATTAAAGCCTCGTCCAGAGGAGCGATAAAATGACCGAAACGAGCGATCCCAGCGCGATCGCCTAAAGCTTTTGCTAGTGCTTGACCGAGAGTAATTCCTACATCTTCGTTAGTATGATGGTCATCAATTTCAATATCTCCGACCGCTTTGACTTCTAAATCGATTAAACCGTGAGCAGAAATCTGATGCAACATATGATCTAGAAAAGGAATTCCAGTTTCAGCTTTGCATTCTCCGCTACCATCTAAATTGAGAGAGACTCGAACATCGGTTTCTCCCGTCGTTCTTTGTATTGAAGCAGTGCGGGGAAACAAAGCGATATTATGCGATTTTTCCCCAGTATTTTCACCAATTTGCATACTTTTTCCGAGCGACTATCTATTATTCCCCTCTTTTAAGAAGTCAGGGGTCAATTATTTTTAGTTTAGAACTAGTCGATTTATTTTCAAGTAAAATGCTAGTTCTGCTCCTGGTCGCGATCCTCGCTACATTCCCATAATTTCATATCCAGCATCGACATAAACGATCTGTCCGGTGATTCCACTAGCGAGATCGCTGCATAAAAACGCCGCAGTATTGCCAACTTCATTTTGGGTGACAGTACGTCTTAAAGGAGCAATTTCCTCAACGTGGCGAATCATATCCAAGATTCCCCCAACCGCAGAAGAGGCTAAAGTCCGAATCGGCCCGGCCGAGATTCCGTTAACCCGAATGTTGCTCGGGCCTAAATCTGAAGCCAGATAACGAACGCTCATCTCCAAACCAGATTTAGCTATTCCCATGACATTGTAGTTAGGAATTACTTTAACTCCACCCAAATAAGTTAGAGTAACGATACTACCTCCTTCTGTCATTAAAGGCTTTGCGGCTCTAGCTAAACGAGCCAAAGAATAGGTGCTTATATCCAAAGCTGTAGCAAAACCCGAGCGCGATACGTCAACAAACTCTCCAGTGAGATCTTCTCGATTAGCGAAAGCCAAACAATGAATTAATATATCGAGTTTGCCCCATTTTTCTCCAATTGCCTGAAAAGTTTCCTCAATCTGCTCGTCATTTTGAACGTTACAAGGCAGAAAAACACTCGGATTGAGAGGTTCTGTCAACTCTCTAACTTTTTTCTCAAAACGCCCCTTTTCATCTGGTAAATAGGTAACCCCTAAATTTGCTCCAGCTTTGTGCAACTGTTGAGCGATTCCCCAGGCGATCGAACGATTGTTGGCAATTCCAGTTACGAGAGCATTTTTTCCTGCTAAATCTAACATACTATTGTGATGATATTATTCAACTGTTACAATAACTTTTGAAGTCTAAGTATATATACCTGGCGATCGCAAAAAATAGAGGTAAAATTTCCTCCAAATGCTTCGCTCGAGCTAAACTCTATACTATGATTATTAGTATTTTTTCTTAGAGCTGAGAAAAAAATGAGCTTAGCCTCCACTTCAACGGTTTAGCCGACTGCCGAAGAGATACAGACGTTTTCAAGAATGTCTCTTCAGCGACAGGCACTCCCCTCGCCAAGAAAGCATCATATCATTATGTGGGATTAATCTGCAGGAAAACAATCGCTATTTGTCTCGAGAGGTAGTAGGTTGATTTCGATCGCGATCGATCTCTGACTAATAAAGCCTGAAGCTTAAAGTATCCTATTTCTCCAGACATATGTTTAAATAGACTAATTTAAAAACTTTTAATTAATCTTTAAATCAACGCCAAACTTTAATGTTATTGTTACTTTAAAAAAAAGTCTCTAAAAATAAAAAAAACTAAAAAATTTCAATCAAACTAAAATAAAACTCAAAATAAGGTAAATTTTTTAAATCATAGTGAACGTAATGAAACTGTCAGTAACTCAAGAAGATCGATCTTTAGCATCTGTTTTTCGGAAAATAGGGAGTGATGGCTTCCCTCCAGTCGTCGAAAATTTCGAGCGGGGTAAAACAATTTTTTTCCCTGGAGATCCCGCAGAACGAGTATATTTTTTATTAAAAGGCGCAGTTAAACTATCGAGAGTCTATGAAGCAGGAGAAGAGATCACCGTATCCCTGTTGAGAGAAAATAGCGTTTTTGGGGTACTGTCTTTAATAACCGGGCAAAGAAGCGATCGCTTTTATCATGCAGTAGCATTTACCACAGTAGAATTACTCTCAGCTCCAATCGATCGCGTCCAAAAAGCATTGCAGGATAATCCAGAACTATCAATGTTAATGTTACAAGGACTCTCGTCTCGGATCTTACAAACAGAGATGATGATCGAAACATTAGCTCATCGCGATATGGGTTCGAGATTAGTTAGTTTTTTGTTAATTTTATGTCGCGACTTTGGCGTACCGACATCAGATGGGATTAGAATCGATCTTAAACTATCCCATCAAGCGATCGCCGAAGCTATTGGCTCGACCAGAGTTACCGTAACCCGTTTGTTAGGAGAATTGAGAGCTAAAGAAACTATCTCAATTCACAAGAAAAAAATCACCGTTCACAACCCAGTCGCTTTTTCTCAGCAATTTACTTAAAAAAATGGTCAAAATAGATGGGAATTCATTCAAGCTGAGATACCATCAGTGTAACAGAGACATCGATCGCCTCTTGGTGATTCCTCATGCTTCGATTTTGAGAGTCAAACCCTTGGTTTCGACTCGATCGATCTGTCAAATTTCCCGGAATTATCTCGATCTCGGAATTTGAATAGTAAATTTTTTTTCGGAGCTAAGGGACGTGATTAATGCTTATATCTTAATCGCCGCAATCCTTTTATTGGGAGGATTGATTGCTATATTAGGAGATATTTTAGGGAGCAAAGTCGGAAAAGCAAGGTTGAGACTATTTAACCTCCGTCCTCGTCGCACTGCAATGTTAATTACTGTAATGACAGGATTTTCAATCTCTGCTTTTACCCTGGGAGTTCTTTTCACTTTAAATAAATCTTTGCGTCAAGGGATTTTTGAATTAGACACGATCTTGACAAGACTTAAAAATACTCGAGCCGATCTCGAAGAGACTAACCTGCAAAAACAAAAAGTAGAATTAGAACTGCAACAGGCGAAAAATCAAAAAAAAGCGATCGAACAAAATCTGGCTCTCACCAATCAAAATTTTAAATTAGCCAAAGAACAACTGACAAATGTCTCTTTCCAAGCTAATAATTTGCGTGCAGAAGTCAGTTCTCTTCTGGCCGAAAAACAACAATTATCCCAACAGAGAAAAAATTTAAAACAACAAATTACCGAACTAAAGCAAGAAATAGATCGTCAAAACCAACTTCTAGTTACTAGCGAAGCAAAAATTACAGAGCAAGATCGCGTTATTAAAGACAAAGAAGCACTTTTAGTTAATTTAGAACGACAACAAAGCCGCTTGCAAGCCCAAATTGACGATCGCGATCGCATTTTACGCCTGCGAGAAATTAAATTAAAACAAATAGAAAGACAATTTACTTTTTTAAATCAACAATTAGAGCAATACTATCAAAATTTTAGAGAGAAAACTATTGCTCTGTTTCGCGGTCAAATTTTAGCTTTTGCAACTGTTAATATTAGCGATCCTAAAAATACCAATAAAGTCATCGATCGCATTCTCGATCGGGCTAACTTAACAGCAATTCAAGCGATAAATCCAGCAGAATTAGAGAAAAATAGCAAAATAAAGCGAAAAATAATTATTATCGATCGCCAGCGAATTCAAGATATAGTCAAACAAGTTCGCGACGGTCAAGAATACGTGATCAGAATTATTAGCGAAGGCAATTATGTTGAAGGAGAAAGAGAAATTAGAGTAATTGCCGATGTTGTCCCCAATCGGAAAATATTTGCAGCACAACAAACTATTGCTAGCGTAACTTTAGAATCAAAAAACCTTCACGCTGAAGGAATCAGACAAAGTATCGATTTACTTTTGACCATTTCTCGTTTGCGCGCTCGCCGCTCTGGTATCCTAGGAGAAGTCGAAGTTGAAGATGGTAATTTTGCAGCTCTATTTAATTTCTTCGAGCAGTTAAAAAACTCCGAAACTACCCCAACCGCAATTAAGGCGATCGCTATTGAAGAAACTTTTGCTGCAGGGCCTTTAAGATTGCGTCTCATTGCCCTTCGCAATGGAGAAATACTTTTTGGTACTTAAACTTTTTGAAATGATTTTAGGTTTCGATCCCGGTAGAGATAAATGCGGTTTGGCAGTAGTAGGTGACAATTATCAAATTTACTATCATCAAATAGTCGATTCAAAAGTTGCAATCGCTACAATTCAAAAATTATTTAAAGATTATTCAATTGAAAAATTAGTAATGGGCGATCGGACTACCTCTAAAATCTGGCAATCTCAACTTAAAGAAAATCTAGATCGAGATACCGATATTATTATGGTAGACGAGCATAATAGTACCTTAGAAGCCCGCGATCGCTATTGGCACATTTATCCCCCAACTGGATTAACTAAATTAATTCCTCGAGGTATGAGAGTTCCACCTCGGCCCGTTGACGATATTGTTGCCATTATTCTAATCGAAAGATATTTGAGTTCTAAGAATAATCAACCCTTTTAAATCTGCGATCGCAAAACAAAAGAATAGTCGCCTCCGGGTTCGAGTTGATAATCCCAGCGTTCTAAAAAACGACCCAACGGTTCAACGATTAAAGCACGTCCTAAAGAAGGTTCGATTGATAGTCTTCTGGCTTTGAAACACCACTGAAATTGCCACTCGTAGGGAGACGCGCTTACTTCTCCGGCAATAGTTCCTTCGTGCCAACATTGATGAGTAATACGCACGTAGGCAGTAGTTTCTGGCAGTTGCTTGGAACAACTCACGATGAATTTTATATTCCTCCGGCGATTTTTACTCTATTTAACCAATCAAAATATCAGATCGATCGATGTTTTTTCGTTACCTATTTTACTTTTTTACCTCGAAAAATCCTCCTACAGAAGAATTTCTTGCCTGTTCCTTCTTGCCTCTTCTTGCCTCTTGCCTCTTCCCTCTTCCCTCTTCCCTATTGCCTGTTCCTTCTTCCCTATTCCCTGTTGCCTGTTCCCTCTTCCCTATTCCCTATTCCCTATTCCCTATTCCCTATTCCCTATTATTGCCTGTTCCCTGCGGACAATAGGACTTTTCAGCCGCGTGATAGATAATTATTTTAATCATTTTTAAATAAGCACCTTTTTGCGCCGTTGTTTCCTCTCCCGAACTATCTAGTTCGCGATATTTAAAACGATCTGCAAATATTTCCTGGCGCGTTTTTCCTGCTTCTAATTCCTGACAGTATTCCTTTGCTTCTTGTTTGGCTTTTTCCCAGCCATATTCTTCTTCAAATAATCGCTGCAGTTGGCTGTTAATTTCTCGATTGTTTCCTGCGGCGATCGCACTGTTTACCGATCTCCTAAACTTAGGATCTCCTCCAGACAAACTAGCCGCAATAGATAGCAAGACAACGGCTGCGATCGCAATATAAATATTTCTATTCATTTTTTTTGCTTTTATCTGCCATCGCCATCTTAACTATTTATATTGTTTATGCGTTCTTTACAAAACTTAATATTATGAATATGAGTTCGATTTGTTGGTTTGAATCAATTTGAGGGAGAGGGTTTCGCTGGTTTCAACCACAGCATCTAGACATGTTCTAGATCTGTTGTCTGGTTAAAACTACGGAACAAAATTCTTATATTGATTAGTCGGATATAGATAACGAGTCTAGGGAAAATTTAGTTCTTCTCCCTACATTATCAAATAAACTAGTTAATTTACATTTTTTTTTTAAGATATGGCAAGACCAAAGAAAGGTGAATTCCAAAAAACCGATTCTCCTTTTAAACAATTACGTTTAGCAGCCGGACTATCTCAGGAAGATTTAGTCAGAATTATGGGGGTATCAGTCTCTTCTATTAGTCGTTGGGAGAGAGGAGAAGCCGAACCCACTATGACTGTATATCAAATGAAAGCATTTTGTCGGGCGGTTAATAAAACTTTAGAGGACTTGCCAGACTCCTTACTCGCACCCCAACTCACAATGCAAAAAGAGGAATGCAAACAAAGATGAAACAGCAAAAATATTATCAACTCCTTAAACCTACATAAAACACTACCACTGAAGCGGGGTAAGAGCAGATAAAATGATTTGCACCTTCATTGTGAAGTAAAATACTTATGCCCCGCCGCAACGACTTAAAAAAAATCTTATTACTCGGTTCTGGCCCGATCGTAATCGGACAAGCTTGCGAATTCGATTATTCTGGAACTCAAGCCTGTAAAGCCTTAAAAGAAGAAGGTTACGAAGTAGTCCTGGTTAATTCCAATCCAGCTTCGATTATGACCGATCCAGAAACAGCAGATCGCACTTATATCGAGCCACTAGTACCGGAAATAGTGGCAAAAATAATTAAAAAAGAACGTCCTCAAGCACTTTTACCGACTATGGGAGGCCAAACAGCTTTAAACGTAGCTGTAGAATTGGCAAAAAGTGGTGTATTGGAAGAATATGGAGTAGAGTTAATCGGCGCGAAATTACCCGCGATCGAAAAAGCAGAAGATCGCTTGCTCTTTAAAGAAGCAATGAATAATATTGGCGTTCCCGTCTGTCCTTCGGGGATTGCTAATAACCTCAAAGAAGCCAAAGAAATTGCCAAAGAAATAGGCACATATCCTTTAATTATTCGTCCGGCTTTTACTTTGGGAGGAAGCGGAGGAGGAATAGCTTACAATCAAGAAGAATACGAAGAAATTGCCAAATACGGTCTAGATACATCTCCAGTTTCGCAGATTTTAGTCGAAAAGTCTTTATTAGGCTGGAAAGAATACGAACTAGAAGTAATGCGGGACTTAGCAGATAATGTCGTAATTATTTGCAGCATCGAAAATCTCGATCCGATGGGAGTGCATACAGGAGACTCGATAACAGTAGCCCCAGCACAAACCTTAACCGATAAAGAATATCAAAGATTGCGAGACTATTCGATCGCGATTATCAGAGAAATAGGAGTAGAAACTGGGGGATCTAACATTCAGTTTGCCGTAAATCCGATTAATGGGGAAGTTATTGTCATTGAAATGAACCCCAGAGTATCGCGATCTTCTGCATTAGCTTCAAAAGCAACCGGTTTTCCGATCGCCAAATTTGCGGCAAAATTAGCAGTGGGTTATACCCTAAACGAAATTAAAAACGATATTACCAAAAAAACCCCCGCATCCTTCGAGCCGACGATCGATTATGTAGTTACTAAAGTACCCCGTTTTGCTTTTGAAAAATTTCCCGGTACGAAACCAGTTTTAAGTACGGCCATGAAATCAGTCGGGGAAGCAATGGCGATCGGCCGGACTTTTTGCGAATCTTTTCAAAAAGCGTTGAGAAGTTTAGAAGTAGGCCGTTACGGTTTTGGCTGCGACATTCAAGAACCGCTACCATCTTTAGCACAGGTTAGATCTTCTTTACGAACGCCAAATCCAGAAAGGATATTTTCTTTGTATCATGCTTTAAAATTGGGCATGAGCGTTGCCGAAATTCACGAACTAACGGCGATCGATCCTTGGTTTCTCGACAAAATGCAAGAGTTGTTAGAAACAGAGAAGTTTCTCAAAAGGACTCCTTTAAGTCAAATCAATGCCGAACAAATGCGCTTCGTCAAACAACAAGGATACAGCGATCGCCAAATCGCTTTTGCAACTAAAACCAGCGAAGATGAAGTTAGAGCCTATAGAAAAGGGTTAGGTATATTGCCCGTTTATAAGCTAGTCGATACCTGTGCGGCTGAATTTGAGGCGTTTACCCCCTATTATTACTCTACCTACGAAAACGGAGAATCGGAGGTCACACCGAGCGATAAAAGAAAGGTCGCAATTTTAGGCGGAGGGCCGAATCGGATCGGACAGGGGATAGAATTCGATTATTGTTGCTGTCACGCTTCTTTTGCACTTAGAGATGACGGTTTCGAGACGATTATGATTAATTCCAATCCCGAAACAGTTTCGACAGACTACGATACCAGCGATCGCCTCTATTTTGAACCCTTAACCAAAGAGGACGTTCTCAATATCATCGAAACAGAAAACCCCGAAGGTATTATCGTCCAATTCGGCGGTCAAACTCCTTTAAAATTGGCTTTACCTTTACAAAAATATTTGCAAAAGCAAGAAGACTCCACCGTTCAAACTCGGATTTGGGGAACTTCTCCCGATAGTATCGATACCGCAGAAGATCGCGAAAGATTCGAGCAAATTTTGCGAGAATTAGACATCGAACAACCACCGAACGGAATTTCTCGCAGTTACGAAGAATCTCTCAATATTGCCAGTCGGATCGGCTATCCTTTAGTAGTTCGCCCTTCCTACGTATTGGGCGGACGGGCCATGGAAATAGTTTACAGCGATCGCGAACTCGAAAGATACATGAACGAAGCTGTCAAAGTAGAACCAGACCACCCTATTTTGATCGATAAATTCCTCGAAAATGCGATCGAAGTCGATGTCGATGCTTTAGCAGATCGGGATAATAATGTTATTATCGGCGGCATCATGGAACATATCGAACAAGCTGGAATTCATTCTGGTGACTCTGCTTGTTCTATTCCCCACACTTCCCTATCCCCAACTGCTTTAAATACGATTCGTCAGTGGACTGTCAAGCTGGCTAATGCTCTAAAAGTAGAAGGGTTAATGAACATTCAATATGCCGTTCAAGGGGAACAAGTATATATCTTAGAAGCAAATCCCCGCGCTTCTCGGACAGTACCCTACGTCTCCAAAGCGATCGGCACTCCCTTAGCAAAAGTTGCCTCTCGAGTTATGGCCGGTTCTACTTTACCATCTTTGGGCATCGAACAAGAATTGATTCCCCGCCATATTGCCGTTAAAGAAGCCGTTTTACCCTTCGATAAGTTCCAAGGTACTGACACTCTTTTAGGCCCGGAAATGAGGTCTACAGGGGAAGTTATGGGCATAGATGATGACTTCGGAAAGGCTTTTGCCAAAGCAGAACTAGCCGCAGGTGTAAAATTATCTTTATCGGGTAACGTCTTCGTATCCTTAAGCGATCGCGATAAAAAAGCAGCAGTTCCAGTAGTTAAAGAATTGATCGATCTCGGGTTTAAAATTGTTGCGACTTCGGGCACTCGTCAGGCTTTAATCGAAAACGGGATCGAAGATGTAGATCTGGTTTTAAAATTACACGAAGGTCGTCCCCACGTGATCGATTGGATTAAAAATAACGACATCCAATTTATTATCAATACACCAACCGGGGAAGAATCTCAAACTGACGCGCGATCGATCCGTCGCACTGCACTAGATTTCAAATTACCCATCATTACCACGATCGCCGGGGCTAAAGCAACAGCCGCAGCAATCAGATCTTTACAGTCTCAACCTCTAGAAGTAAAAGCTTTACAAGAGTACCATTCTTAGGTTTTTCAAGTGCGATCGCATTTTTCAAAGCCAATCTGCGACGCGATCGCACTTCTTTTTTTTGTTTCGATCTTGACAAGGATTTTTTACTGAATTATTAAAACTTTGCTATAAAATTCGACTTTTTTTCTAGATAAGATCCAGCCTTACATTAACTAACAGAATTAAGGATAATAATGGTGACAAAAATGCGTTGGAAATACACCTCCCTTCTCTTAAGTAGCCTACTTCTTTTCTCTGGAGTATCTGGATGTAGTTTAGATTTTTCTGCTTCTCAAAAAAAAGTAGGTCAAGTCGAATCGATCGATAAAAGTTCGATCGAATATGTCGTCAAAGGTAAAGGAGACACCACGATAGTCTTCGTTCATTGTTGGACTTGTAATCGCACATTTTGGGATGCTCAAGTTAATTATTTTGCTCAAAAATATCAAGTGATTTCCCTAGACTTAGCCGGACATGGCAAATCGACTAGCAAACGCGAAGATTATACTATCTCTGCATTCGGACAAGATGTTGTTTCTGTGATTGAAGATGTCGGTGCCAAACAAGTAATTTTAGTCGGTCATTCGATGGGTGGCCCAGTAGCGATCGAAGCCGCCAAAATCCTTGAAAATAAAACTTCTACAAATAATTCTCCTGTTATTGGTATTGTTGGAGTCGATACTTTTTATACTTCTTTTCAATACCCAAAAACAACTGAAGAAATCGCTAATTTTACCAAATCTTTTGAAAACAATTTTCAAAAAACTAGCGATAATTTAATTCGCTCTATGTTTACAAAAGAGGCAGATCCGAAGTTAGTGGATTCGATCGCAAATACAATGACAAATGCCGAGCCTAAAATGGCTGTCAGTGCCATATCTCAAATTTTGGTTTGGAAAGCAGAAAAAGAAACAGCAGATTTACAAAAGTTTTCCAATCGACTGCGAAATATTAACGCAGCACCAACCGGTCAAGAAAAACCGCTTCATGAAAGTGTAGTTTTAGTTAAAAATGTCGGTCATTTTTTGCCACAAGTTAAACCAGAAGAATTCAACCAAATTTTAGACTCTGTGATTGCAGATCTATCGAGAAAACCAATTGCAAAAAGAGTGAAAGTTGCCGATCGCATTAATGATTAACTTACCGAATCAATTTAAGTAGAAGATAGCAAAGTTCGTTTCTTGGCAAAAAATCTCTTAATATCAATTCTGTGAATAGGTAAGAGGCAATAATAGGTAATAGGGAACAGGCAATAATAGGCAATAGGGAACAGGCAAGAGGTAAAAAAATTGGAAAATAGATCTGTAGGGTTATTTTGAGGAATTGGTATAGTATCGATCTAGAGATTGCGATCGCTTTGAATAGTTTTCAAAAACTAGGCAGAATTTAAGAAAGTTAGATCGCAATCAAAATCTAGACTTTTCAACAAATCGCTGTTAGGACTAGTTGAAGGGTATTGATTACACAATTGTTCACAAGCGATCGAGAATTCAATCTAGATCTGCAATAGTTGTTGGCAGATTAAAAATTTAGATTGGGAAAACGATATCTTAACGAAAATTATCCCACTATCATTAAGATTTATTGCTTTTATTGTAAATAAATGTAATTATTTAGCAAATATCTTTTTAAAGATATAATTATTTTTTAAAATTTAAATTGTAGATATTGAAAGTAGGCAACACAGAGCAGGCTCAAGCAAAGATGTTTTCCTTTTCTCTGTTCTCTATTTATCTCAGAAGTCTACAGTAATAATATTTTTCTTTGAAAATGAATGATTTTCGAGCGATTCGGACTTCTTGTCAAATTAGTTTTGACATAATTAAGGCAACATAGATCGGAAAACAGCAAAAAAACAAATTGTTCCCTGCTTTGATGTTCTCTACCTCGTTTGAGAAGTCTAATCAATCGAAATTTCTTGGCAAATCAGGAGGTTTTATGAATAATAATGACACTCAAACCACTAAACACGATACTTCCGTAGTCTGGATTATTTTAGGAGGAATGTTGCTCTTTTCCCTATTTACTTTCATTATTTTACTGGGTATTTTCTAGTCTCGAAGCAGCTAAATTTGCTAAAGAATCCCCCGTCACCCGACAAGTTCGCCAATCAGGTAAGACTTTAGCCCCCATGGTTTCATAGAAAGCGATCGCGCTTGCATTCCAATCTAAAACAGACCACTCTAAACGACCGGCACCGCGCTCTATTGCTAACTCAGCTAAATATATTAAAACTGCTTTACCGATACCGTTACGACGATACTCGGGCAAGACAAAGAGATCTTCTAGATATATTCCTGGTTGAGTTAAAAAAGTCGAATAGTTAGCGAAAAATAAAGCAAAACCAACAATCAAACCGTCCCACTCGACAACGATCGCCTCAGCATATTTTTGCGGGCCAAATAAATGCTCTCGCAATAACTCGGCACTACCTGTAACTTGATGGGAGAGTTTTTCGTATTCTGCTAGTGCTTCGATTAATTCAAAAATAGTCGATGCATCCGGCGATCGAGCAAGACGTATTTGATAGGAATCGCTCAACTTTTTTCGCTCCTGAATAAAATGGCTCAAAAAATGAGAATAAGGCAGAAAACTAGGCAATTTAAATATCTAGATCGAGCTTCTGCCCTCTAACTACTATTCTCGTTTAATTTAACCATCCTTTAAGACGACGAGCAACTTGAGGACGGCGCAACTTTCTCATCGCTTTACTCTGAATTTGTCTGACTCTTTCGCGAGAGAGGTTAAACATTCCCCCTACTTCTTCTAGAGTGTAAGGTTGAGAAGTAGATAAACCGTAACGCAAGGAGATGACATCTTTTTCTCTTTCTGTGAGTACGTCGCTTAAAACGTCGGATATTTCTTGACGCATCATCGCTTCGCTCATTTTGTCTTCTGGTAATTGCAGATCGTCATCTTCGAGCAAATCTAATAGTTCGGTATCTTCTCCTTTACCAACCCTGTGGTTGAGAGATAAAGACTGTCGTCGTAACTGCAATAATTGCCTTAGTTGCGTTACGCTCATATCCAGTTCTTTTGCTAATTCTTCCTCGTTAGGGTTGCGTTGTAATTTTTGTTTGAGAACTCGCTGTGCTTTTTTAAGTTTGTTCAACTTTTCGACAATATGAATCGGTAAGCGAATCGTTCTTGCGTCGTTAGCGATCGTTCTGGTAATGGCTTGTCTGATCCACCAGTAAGCGTATGTAGAGAACTTATATCCTTTGTTGGGATCGAATTTTTCAGCCGCACGGTTCAGGCCGATCGCCCCTTCTTGTATTAAATCTAAGAAAGGTACTCCTCGATTTAAATATCTTTTTGCGATCGACACTACCAATCGCAAATTAGAGCGAATCATTTTTCTTTTTGCTACCCTACCGCGATAGAGACGATTCTCTAACTGACGTTCGCTAGTAAAACCCATCCCGATCGCCCACTCTAACTTAGAAGGATGACGCTGTAATTTTTCGCACAACTCCTGTCTAGTTTCCTCTGCTTGCACCATAAATTTGACGCTGTGAGCTAATTCTACTTCCTCTTCTGGTTTCAAGAGAGGATAGCGCGCCATTTCTTTAAAAAAAGCACCTACCGTATCGTCTACATTATTTCTGCTATATGTTGATGTTTCTTTTTCTAGGGATGTTTCTAAATCTGAAAATTCTACTTCTACGACGTTGAGATCTTCAGAATCTTTATTTCGATCGTCGAATTTATTTAGTAAATCTGTATTATCAACTTCTTGTAAAGTCTCTTTTGCTGTCAATTTAGCTGCGTTCATATGCCAACTCTTTTTGTTACCTGCTAATAATTAAAAGTGTTTTTTGGAAAACTGCGTTCTATCGAATTAACGATTGTTTTACTTTGTTATTTGGAATTTTTATCTTCAATTTTGTTTTTGTTTAATTTCCTAACTTTAATTTATGCCCTTGGTTTTTTTTTATCTGCCTAATTTGACAAATTAAATCTTTTCTTAACAATTGCGACTGTTTAGGGGCAATGGTTTTGATATCCTTAGCTTTGCTAAAATTGGTTTTTAATAGATTAACAGAACTATTTGTAATGTTTGTTTTGATAATTACAAAATAGGATTTTTTTCTAAGTTTATTAGGCTTGCTATTAAAATTGACAGTATAAAAAATCGAGAATTTCAGGCCAATCTTCTCAAAATAGCGATCTTGACGCGATCGATTGCAAACCTTCCAACAGAGCTTTACCATAACTTTAAGGAGTTTGCCATGACTAAGGGACTTTTCTTAGTTACTATTACCAGGGTAACATTTCCTCGTTAATGCTCCTAGTGTTGCCAAAGGTTTTTTGAATTGTTACACTAGAAGCTTGCATAATTTAGATCGCACTTGTCAGCCGGTTTGTTTAACTCGCCACTCAAAAAATCAAGGGCGATTGTATGGGTGATTAACTAAATATTTTTACTAATATTTACTCAAATAGAAGATAAACAATTTTAATATTACTTATGAGTAATAAAAACAATTTAAAAAAGAATCGACGCTCGTTATTGACCCGTAAAAGCAAGTCAGCTTAACAATTGCAATTTTAAGCAATATCAAAAATAATAAAATAAAGCGAGCAAAAACTTCTTATGAGCGATCGCAAATTGGGTTTAATTTTGGCAGAACCGAGGTCATCTTATCAAACAGAATCGACTAAAAAACAATGGTTGGAAGTATTGGTAGATTGTCCTGGAGTCGAAGGACTTTACACTTACAGTTTGCCATCCGATTTAGCGATCGAACCCGGAGATATAGTTAGCGTACCTTTTGGCACGCAACAGACCGGAGGAATTGCCATTAGAATATTAGAATCGTTGCCAGCAGGTTTAGATCCAGATCGGATTAAAGCCGTAGAAGATAAAATAGCTGGGGGTTTATTTAGTAAATCTTATTGGCAGTTGCTCGAGAAGATAGCAAAATATTATTGTAGCGAATTAATTGTCGCGATTAGGGTT
The DNA here is from genome assembly GCA_030065265.1 of Prochloraceae cyanobacterium. Taxonomy (GTDB): domain Bacteria; phylum Cyanobacteriota; class Cyanobacteriia; order Cyanobacteriales; family JASJDA01; genus JASJDA01. The sequence continues at coordinate 2,937 of JASJCW010000005.1, read as the reverse complement.
GCATTACCTCCAGGTTTATTGGGGCGATCGACCAGAAGAATCAAATTAATCCCCTCAGCAATTCCACCAGGAGCAGAAAATTTCTGCTCTGCGATCGCAGCACAAATCTTAAACCTATTAAAATCCCAAAAAGATGGCGACTATAGCAGTCAGTATATCAATCGCAAAATTAGAGGTGCAAGCCGAGGACTGCGAGAACTAATCAAAAGAAACTGGATCGAAACTTATCTCGAACCACCCCAAAAAAGCCGCCCCAAACAGAAAAAAGCAGTCACTTTAGTCGCCGATCGCCCTACTGCAGACTTAACCCCCAGACAAAGAGAAATCTTTGAAATATTGCGACAGCGAGGGGGAGAATTATGGCTCGAAGAACTTTTAAAAATTGCCAAAACAACTAGTGCTACAGTCGAAGCCTTACAAAAAAAAGACTGCGTCATTATCGAACAAAGAGAAATATTGCGACTCGCAAGAGAATTCGATCCGAAAAAAGATCGACCCAAACAATTAAATTCGGCCCAAGAAAAAGCCAAACGAGTAATTACAGAGCTTCAAGAATACAGCATAGTCTTGTTACATGGCGTAACCGGATCGGGAAAAACAGAAGTTTATTTACAAGCGATCGCAGCAGTATTGCAAAGAGGAAAATCAGCCTTAGTCTTAGTTCCTGAAATCGGTTTAACACCCCAATTAAGCGATCGCTTTCGCGCTCGTTTTGGCGATAAAGTATCTATCTATCACAGTAAACTCAGCAGCGGCGAAAGATACGATACTTGGCGCAATACAATCTCTGGATCGGCTCAAATAGTTATTGGTACGCGATCGGCTATTTTTACACCCCTACCAAATCTGGGCTTGATCGTCCTCGACGAAGAACACGATAACAGTTTTAAACAAGATCGCCAAGCACCAACCTATAACGCTCGTACCGTTGCTAAATGGCGCGCAGAATTAGAAAATTGTCCCTTAGTCTTGGGATCGGCGACTCCTTCGACAGAAAGCTGGGTAACAGCCACAGAAGAGATTTCGGCAAAATCTCATTATTTATCCCTTCCTGAAAGAATCGGCTTTCGACCTCTACCAGAAGTAGAAATAGTCGATATGCGTCAAGAATTGCAACGAGGAAACCGCTCTATTTTCAGTCGCAAACTTCAATCGGCTCTAACAGAAATGCACGCTAACCAACAACAGGGCATTTTATTTATTTCTCGTCGCGGTCACAGCACCTTTGTTTCTTGTCGCAGTTGCGGCTATGTGATGGAATGTCCCCATTGCGACGTTTCCCTATCTTATCATTATGCTGGAGAAGGGACGGCAAAACTATTGCGCTGTCACTATTGCAACCATACCATGTTGCAGCCATCTAACTGTCCAGAATGCCAATCTCCCTATTTAAAATTCTTCGGTAGCGGGACTCAAAAAGTAATTCAAGAATTAAAAAATCAGTTTTCTCAACTGCGCTGTATCCGCTACGATAGCGATACGACTAGAACGAAAGGGGCGCATCGCAGCTTAATAAACAGTTTTGCTAATCAAGAAGCCGATTTATTAGTCGGCACTCAAATGTTAACTAAAGGTTTAGATCTCGAAGGGGTTACTTTAGTCGGAGTCATAGCAGCCGACGGACTTTTACACCGATCCGACTATCGCGCTACAGAAAGAGCTTTTTCTCTCTTGACACAAGTTGCAGGTCGTGCAGGTCGAGGCAAAGAACCAGGTAAAGTTATCCTTCAAACCTATTCACCAGAACATCCAGTCATAGAAGCGGTCAAAAGTCACGATTATGATAGTTTTATAAACGCAGAATTAGAAGCAAGATTAGCTTTAAATTATCCGCCTTATGGCAAATTGATTTTAATTAAATTAAGCGGTTTAGAATCGGCAGAAGTTCAACAAACCGCAGCAATATTTAAAGATATTTTAAGCGATCGCCTCCCTGAAGATTGCGAAATATTAGGCCCCGCACCAGCAAATATTATGCGAATAGCCAGACGCTACCGATGGCAAATTTTACTGAAACTGCCAATTGAAATGGGAGCGGAAATACTTAATATTAAAGAACTGCGCGAACTTTGTCCGCGATCGGTTAGCATGACGATCGATGTCGATCCTATAAATATCGAGTAATAACAAAATGAATGACTTTTGGTATCGTTTTAAATCTCAACCCTGGCGAAATTTAGGTTTAGCATCCGCTTTAACAGTTACCCTCGCAGCTTTAGCTGAAATATTATTAGTTCTGTGTAACAACAGTTCCAAAATCTGCCACGACAGCATATTATTCATGTTCCAACCTCCCCTAGGTCAAGTATTTGTCATTGGTGCTGCTGTTGGAGTCGGAGCTTTAGGGGTATATTTGTGTGAAAATTGGGAAAGAGTAGCGGGTGTATCCCTTAACACTGCCAGTCTCTGGTCTTTAGTTCTTTGTTTGATGCTTGCAATTGGCATTAAATCCTTCCTGCTCAATAGCCTCATTCTCGACTTTAGCCAGGTTTCTTTAATCGGAATTATGGTCGGGGTATTTTGGAAAGGCCGTCCCTACTGGCGTTGAAGGAAATTAAATATCGATCGCACCTTTTCAGCATACCAGCATTTCGCTCTCTATAAAGACAACGGGAACAGCAAAAACAATTCATTTTCCTATGAATTAGCTACTCTTGTTGTTTTTCTATTGAGAGCGATCGATGATAAATTAAGAAACATCAGTCAAATCAAGCCAACTTAGTTTCTTTAAAAGATATTTTGAGACAAAATTATCAGTGGTGTTGTTGAAAAAGTTGCAATTGTTGGTGCGGGACTTGGGGGCTTAGCAACTGCGATCGCCCTACGCAACCAAGGTATTGAAGTTCAAGTTTACGAAAAAGCAAAAGAATTTAAAGAAGTTGGCGGAGGTTTAGGCTTATTCCCTAATGGTTTAAATTTTCTGGAGGCTATTCAACC
>JASJCW010000127.1 GCA_030065265.1 Prochloraceae cyanobacterium | reverse complement strand
TGAAAATTTTGACAGCTTACAAATAAAAAAAAGATAACGATTTTTGAAATAATATTTAAAGCGATCGCTCAACATTAATTAACCGGATAAAATATAATATTTTTGGCAATGAAAAGAGAAATTTTTAATGGTTATTAATTGAGAATCAGTGAAGTTATAAATCTCCTTAACTCCGTTTAAAACAACCAAGTGAATTCCGTGAAAACATTGAAATATCCAGCGTAAAGTCGGATTATCTGTCATTTTTCCTGTATTGTTTTTCACCTTGACTAGGTTCTGTTTTAAATTACCTCTAAGTTGTCTTTGACCGAGAGTATAGACCAATAAAGATAGAGCCATCAACATAGCCATAGCTTCTATTCTTGTTGGAGTTTTTAGGAAGACAGCATCGGCAAAAAAAAGTGGATTTTTGAGAAATTGAAATCCAGATTCGCAGGATTTTTGTCCTTTATATCTAGTAAGAACTTCAGAAGGAGTTAGCTCTTCTAAAACATTTGTAGCTAAAATAAACCGACCTGCCTTCTTCTCTTCTTCACTTATTTTTTCAGAATTTAGTTCAATAACAATCTCAGCTTTATAAACAGTTTCTTTGTTTTTTTTGTTCGCGACCTCGGTAACATTTTTTAAAATCAAGTGATGATATTTTAGCTTCTTTTGTTCGCATTTAAATACCGCTTTAATCTCAGTTCTATTTTCGTATTTTTTCTGGGACAAAGTTTTAAATAGAGAGTCAGCTTTTTCCTTATCTTTGAAGACTTTTTTCTCTAACTTTTCTAAATCTGACTTCTTTCTTTTTTCACTTTCTATTATGAACCATCTTTGCTTTATTCCACCATAGTTACTCTCTTCTTGCTCCGGCTTTACGCGGAGGAAACCTCCGCGCAGGCGGTGCGCTTTCTCTACAGCCTTATACCCTTTTAAATCTGTATCATCTAGTGAGGATTCAGGGAGTTCTCTTACTAGAAATTGTGCGGCTTTAATTGATAATGGAACTCTAGTTATCCAGGATAAATGTTTGATTGTTAATAAATTTTCTGCACTATAAAGTGCGCTATCTGCGACAAATATACTTTGAAAATCAACTTGTTTTTTGAAGTTTGATATTATTTCGGCAAACTTAGCTTTATCACTATCATTGCCATTTCCGCATTGAAAGAAGCGGATGCGACCCCGCGCGAGGCTCACGCGCAAGGGAAGCGCACCAAGCAGAAGGGAACACCATTATCTCCACTAACTATTAAATTAATTAAAAACTGTTTTAAATCTGGTCTTTTATCTTTGGAATGACCATGAGTAATTTTAATAGGTAATGGTTCGCTATTATCTTTATCTTCTTTATTACAAATCAGATAATCTCCTTGTACAGAGATTGAAGATGAGTCTAAATGCGAACAAGATTTATCTATTTTATAAATTTGACAAGCTGCCAAACTAATTGCTAGAAATATTTTATCTAAACCAAATTCAAATAATCTATCTAAAACTTTGCCCAGGCGGTCGTCATTAAAATGTTCAGGTAAAATTCCCTCGACAAACAAATGTTCAGTTGGTTTGTCGTCAAAGAAATGAGAAAACAAGTATAAAGGACTGGACAGGAATCCCATTGCATTGATAATTATTCCTTTAACAATTATTCCAGTGCTTACTTTTTCTTGTGCTTTAACACCTAATCGCTCGTTTATTATTTCTACTATTCCTATTTCATCTATTATCCCAGCTATTATTCCTAAATGATTCAAATTTTTTATTTTAATATCATTATTTAATTGACTCATAAAAAGATTATGTTCAAGATTTTTTCAAAGTCATTCTATCTTATTTTTATTTGCGCGCGCCTTGGCGAGATCCCAGGGTAAGCTGATCTTTTTTTGTTAAAACTAAACCGTCTAGTTTGACATGGGGGGGTGAAGGTGGCAACAAGTTGCTACCTTCACCATCTTTTTGATTCGGCGCATATACTTCGATCCAGCTACATCAATAACTCGCGGAAAAGGAACAATAAGCTTAGAAACGTTGTCAGATCTAGTACCTTTAACAAGTCAAGCTTAGTGTAAGATCTTCTTTGCATCGGCAATGAGAGTAAATGATGTTTAAGATCGACCCGCCAAAAATTCCCCACAGTGCTTGGAAACGTCCTATCGGTAAAGGCTGGGAAAAACCCTATACCGTGCGCTATCAGTCTAACTTAGATGACGGGCCTTGGCACGGAATGCCGTTAGGTGGGTTTGGGGCCGGTTGTATCGGCAGATCTTCAAAAGGGGATTTTAACCTGTGGCATCTCGACGCTGGAGAACATATCTTTAAAAGTCTTCCAGTCTGTCAATTTAGCGTTTTCGAGCAGCAAGAAGGAGAAACACCGTTAGTTTATGCCATGTCTACCGAACCCCCCGAAGATGGCAGTTTATCGCGGTGGAGGTGGTATCCTCAAGCAAAAGGCACTTATCATGCCTTATATCCTCGCAGTTGGTTTAGCTACGAAGGAGTATTTAAATCCCAACTATACTGCGAACAATTTTCGCCAATTTGGCCCGATAATTATCAAGAAACTTCTTATCCAGTTGCCATATTTGAATGGACGGCACATAATCCCACAGATCGACCGATTACCCTGAGTATTATGCTAACTTGGCAAAATATTGTCGGTTGGTTTACTAATGCGATCGCATCTCCAGAAGTGACAGTTAGAGATGACGGATCGCCAGAATATCCATATCAACCTCGTTGGGGCGATAGTACGGGAAATTTAAATCAATGGATTCAAGATAATTTTCGCGTCGGTTTTTTGTTTTCTCGGGTGCAGTTGCGAGATGAAATTCAAGAAGGTGAAGGACAAATTGCGATCGCCAGCATCACCAACCCCAGTATAGAAGCTTTTCACCTCGGTCGCTGGAATCCTCATAGCGACGGGGCCGATGTTTGGGATTATTTCGCGATGGACGGATCTTTACCAGATAAAGAAGACGAAACACCAGCAGGGCCGGGGGAACAAATAGCTGCAGCGATGGCAATTCGTTTTACAGTTCGTCCGGGAAAAACTCGCAAAATTCCGTTTATTATTAGTTGGGATTTTCCGATTACTGAATTTGCTAAAGATATTCGATATTTTCGCCGTTATACTGACTTTTTCGGTCGCAACGGTAAAAATGCTTGGTCTGTAATTCGCACTGCTTTAAAAAATGTCGATGTTTGGCAAGAAAAGATCCAAAAATGGCAAAACCCAATCTTAGAGCGATCGGATCTTTCTGCTAATTTTAAAATGGCCTTATTTAACGAATTGTATTTACTTACAGATGGGGGTACTATTTGGACATCTGCAACGGAAAACGATCCGGTAGGACAATTCGGTGTTTTAGAATGTTTTGATTATCGTTGGTATGAAAGTTTAGACGTTCGTTTGTACGGATCTTTTGCTTTAGCTATGCTTTGGCCGAGGTTAGATAAAGCAGTTTTAGAGGCATTTGCGAGGGCTATTCCTACTGTAGATAATACACCGAGAATAATTGGTTATAACCAAGCTAGTGCGATTCGTAAAGCATTTGGAGCAACTCCTCACGATCTTGGCGCACCAAACGAACATCCTTGGGAAAAAACCAATTACACCAGCTATCAAGATTGCAATTTGTGGAAAGATCTTTCCAGCGATTTTGTTTTACAAGTATATCGAGATTTTTTATTGAGCGGATCTCAAGATACGGACTTTTTATGGGAATGTTGGAGTGCAATTACTCAGACTTTGGCCTATTTAAAACACTTCGATCGCGATAACGATAGTATCCCAGAAAATGGCGGCGCGCCCGATCAAACTTTCGACGATTGGGAATTAAAAGGTATTAGTGCTTATTGCGGTGCTTTGTGGATCGCTGCTTTAGAAGCTGCTGTGAAAATAGGCGAAATTCTAAGGGATAATCCACCAAAAAATCCAACTTTAAAATTGAAAAACGATCCAGATGCGATCGCAGAATATATATCTACTTATAAGTCTTATTTAGAACAAGCTCGTCCTTTGTATCAAGATAAGCTTTGGAATGGAGAATATTATCGTCTCGATAGCGAAAGTAATTCCGATGTTGTCATGGCAGATCAGTTATGCGGTCAATTTTATACTCAATTATTAAACTTACCCGATGTAGTCGATCGCCCATTAGTTGCTTCTACTTTAGAAAAAATCTACGATGCTTGTTTTCTTAAATTCCACAACGGTAAATATGGTGCAGCAAATGGGGTAAAACCAGACGGATCGCCCGAAAAACCAGATGCAACTCACCCTTTGGAAGTTTGGACGGGAATTAATTTTGGTTTGGCTGCTTTTATGTTACAAACTGGCATGAAGGAAGAAGCTTTTAAAATTACTGAAGCGGTAATTAAACAAGTATATGAAAATGGCTTGCAATTTAGAACTCCCGAAGCCATAACTACCGACGGTCAATTTAGGGCATCTCATTATCTAAGGGCTATGGCTATTTGGAGTATTTATTATGTTTTAACTGAAGCTTAAAATTAAGTTTTTTACTACTTTATTCGATCTGCGATCGATTTGATAATTTTAGTGTCACAATTCGGTACTTAAATTGGCTCTTTTACTAACAGTAAATTATACTTAGTTTTCTAGCTGCTTCAGAATATTTATAACTTTTTGATAGTCAGTTATGTTATTTTCTTTTTAGTAAAGTTTGGCAGCTTTTTTTTAGATCTTTTATTGCTCATGCTTTATTTCCTAAGTGCAAGTAAACTAAATTCCGAGTAGAGTTAGATTGAGCTGAAAAAATAGTTGCGATCCTTGACTAAAAAAATGGTTTTTTTAGCCTTAGATAAAAGATAATTGAATAATTGATATAAACATCTACTAGACTTCGCTCTAGTCAAACTAAAATGTTTAGTTTACTATAAGGGGCTACACCGATATGCCTTGATTTCAGATGTTTTTTCTTCGTCCAACTGACGTTTTGGCAAAAAGCGACGGATTGGCCCCGACTCGATCGAATAAAAATATTCCAACGTTAATGAGACACAAAGCTATTATTCCAGGTAAACCAGTTGCCCCAACTGTTAAATCATTCCCCCCCTCTACTACCATAAATGTCAATCCAGCTAGAGCATTTATTGTGCCGTGGCAAATAGAGGCAGCCAAGACCGATTTGGCTTTAAGAGTAATGTAACCTAGAATCGGTGATAACAACAAACAAAAAATTATCATCATCAATACCCCGAATATTCGGTGATCGGGATAATTATGTCCTTGAAGAATCATTGGTGCGTGCCAAATTCCCCAGACTACACCGATAACAATTGAAGACTTCCAAAAGCCCAAAAAGCTAAGTTCTTTTAATAAAAATCCTCGCCAGCCTAGTTCTTCCCCAAAAGCAAAAAGTGCATTAATTGTCACACCTGCGATTAAACCTCCCACTAAAGATATCCAAAAGTAATGTACCGGAAGTGTCTCGATCGCTATTTCTATTTCTCTAATTTGTTCGGCCGAATAAGAACCTGGAAGCTGGTCGAAAAAACCGCTCATTTCTGGAGAGTATTCAATGAATGGAAATAGCAAACTAATTCCTAGAGTAAAAAAAACCAGTATGACAGGCATTAGCCAAGCTATTATGAACCAGATGTTAAAGTGAAAGGAAACTCCCAATGGTTCTATGACTGATTGTTTATAAACTAATTTTTGTATGCTTACCGCAATTACCATCGGAATTAACATATAAAGGGCTGAAATGATTGTTGACATTGGCATCACCCACTGTCCGCCCAGTGCTAAATATGCCCCCACGAACCCATAACTAATTAAAATAACTAAGATAATAAATAAAGAGGCTTTTTTTACACTTCGAGGTATCATAACAGATAAAAATTCCTTATTAGCCTTAATTGACAACAAATCCTTCGTCATTTGTAATTGTAGTCAATCATGCTGTTAGTTTTCATAGTAATAGCAAATCAGTTAAAGCTAATTGCCATTTTTTTGTTATGATTGTTTACTTTTTCTAAATAATATTCTGCTCTTTGGTGCGGCAATTTATTTCGCTCGATTAAAAATCAGATCTTTTATATAACTTTAATTCTTGCTCTTTAAGATTATTAGAACTAGCTAATCTTGGAATAAATGGGTTTAAACCAATCAATAATCCAGCAATGTTTTTAATCTTAAGATTAATCGTTGCTGTCAAACAATTAAAAATAAACTGATTAATCAGATTAATTGTATCGATCGCAACCATAATGCCTTTATAATTAATTAACAAAACTGGTTATGCGATCGCCGATTCTCGGTAAACTAGAGTAGATCTATTTTGGTGAAAACGATGCCAGACTCGATGATGTATCAAGAGGACTATTTTGTAGTTCTCGAACCAGACCAACCGGAAGTATTCCTAACTCCAGAGGAATTATTAGCAAAATTAAAACTAATATTGCAAGATCTACCCGAAGCAGATCTACCACCCCAAATAAAAAAATTCAGTGCGATCGAGGAGAGAGCTACACACCTCCGAGATAATTATTGCGATCTAGATGTTGGGGAGGGCAATTATTTACAGTGGTATGTAGTTCGACTCGAAAAGTAATTTTAAGCTTCGACGGGTTGAGCTTCTGTTTCAGTTGCAACGAAAATTAAAGCGAGATCGATCGCATCTTCTTCTGGTTCGGTGATTTCTGCTCTAATGTTAGGGCCGAAAAATTTCTCAATTTTCTCTTTTTGTTTTTGCCATTTTTCTAAAGACATTAGCCCAGAATCAAATTCTAAAATTAGAGTATATGCACCTTCGGTTGCTGTTTCTCGAATTGAAACTAATTCGGGTCTTTCTTCATCTGTAGGAGCTAAACCCAATCTTTGTAAAGATTCGTCTAAATGTGCTTCTTGACCGTAACGATATCTGGTAACATCTTCTCGGATTTGGTTTTGAGTTGAAGTAGCTTGTTTTTCTCTTAACTCGAGGATTTCTCTTGAAGTTGGTTCGCTAAAAGGTATCGGTGTTAGTTCGGAAACTTTTAGAGCTAAACCTCCCAATAAGACGGGAACTCCGTAAAATAATCCTGCTAAATTTAGGGTAGCATTACCGATTCCATAAGCATAGATTCCCGTTAGTGTCAACGCACCGCCAACAACTAAACCTACAGATCCTAAAGATGTTTTCTGAAAAATCTTAACCATTTCAATATTTTTAAATAATTGTTTCAAATTATTATTATCCTTCTAAAAAGGTGTTTTTTTCTAGAGAAGAAAATAAAATCAATAAGTAAGAGGGAACAGGGAACAGGGAACAGGCAAAAAAATTTTTATAATTACAGTCTTAGGAATGAAACATAAAAAAACAGAAATCGCTGAATATGTTCAAAAAACAGCAGAATTGCTAGATATAGAAATAAAATCAGAATATTTACCCGAAGTAGTCGAAAACTTTACGAAAATAGCAGAAATAGCGACTTTAGTGACAGAATTTAATTTACCCGAAACTATCGAACCAGCAGCAACATTTAAACCGTGAACTCTCAACCCGATGCTAGTGAAATAGCTAATAGCGTATTAAAACAGGAAACTACAGCTCGAGAGATAGTTACTGATGTCTTGAAAAATATTGCCCAACAAGATTCTCAATTGAATTGTTTTACCGCAATATTAGCCGAAACGGCGATCGCTCGAGCTGAAGAAATAGATCGAGCAATAGCTTTAGGAAGAAATCCTGGCCCCCTCGCTGGCGTACCTTTCGCAGTTAAAAACCTCTTCGATCTTGAAGGCATTACGACTATTTCCGGTTCAAAAATAGATGCAGAAAACCCTCCAGCACTTCAAGATGCTACCGCGATCGCCAGATTAAAACAAGCCGGGGCGATCGCAGTTGGGGCTTTAAATATGGACGAATATGCCTATGGCTTTGTTACAGAAAACAGTCATTACGGAACTACTCGCAACCCCCACGATCTCAGTCGCATCGCTGGAGGGTCGTCAGGAGGCTCTGCAGCGGCGGTAGCTGCTGGTTTGATACCTTTTAGTCTCGGCTCGGATACTAACGGCTCTGTTCGCGTTCCTGCGGCTTTGTGCGGTACTTACGGGTTTAAACCTACTTACGGTCGTCTGTCGCGGTCGGGTGCGAAATTATTTGCTAGCAGTCTCGATTGTATCGGTGTTTTTGCCCGATCGCTGCAAGATATTGCCTCTATTTATGACATTCTTCAAGGCGCAGATCCCAAAGATCCGGTTTGCTGCCAACTTCGACCCCAATATTGTGCTTCAGAATTAGATCGAGGAATTGAAGGTCTTAAAATTGCTGTAGCTGACGATTATTTTAGTCAGGGTGCAGATCCAGAAGCGATCGCAGCAGTAGAAAAAATAGCAAAAATTCTCAACGTTACTCGCAAGATAACAATACCGGAAAGCGATCGCGCTAGGGCCGCAGCTTACATAATTACGGCCGCAGAAGGAGCTAATTTACATTTACATAATTTACGCGATCGCCCTGAAGATTTCGATCCGGCTACCCGCGATCGCTTTTTGGCTGGGGCTTTAATGCCCGCATCTTGGTACTTACAAGCTCAAAGATTTAGAAGTTGGTGGCGCGATCGCCTCCGTGAAATATTTCAAGAAGTAGATATAATTCTGGCCCCAACTACTCCCTGCGTCGCTCCTCAAATCGGCCAAACAACCGCCACAATTGCCGGAAAAGAAATCTTAATCCGTCCTAATTTGGGCCGTTTCACTCAACCACTTTCTTTTATTGGTTTGCCAGTCTTGTCTTATCCCGTATTCCTTCCCGGTAAGTTGCCTCTAGGAGTGCAAATAGTTGGCGCACCTTATAAAGAGGATTTAATTTTCCGAGTCGGGGCATATCTGGCTGGAGTAGAATTATTTAATAAATAACATATAAAAAATAATATGTAAAAATTGACATAGTTTGGCGAACGTATAATTTAGGGCATTTGGATTTAAGTCCGGGAGCTGATACAACCTTCTGCCCTTCTCGTGCAGCGACATAAAATTAATCCTCTAAGATACGATTTTACAAATCTTTTAGCTCTTGCCTGCTTGCTCAGATCTTAAGCCGAGGCAACCTCGGTCTAATCGCGGTGCGCTCTCCTCACCAAAGTGTAGCAACTCTAAACAGAATCGATATAAAAACATAAAATCGATATAAAAACATAAAAAAGCGATCGGACATATTAAATTAACGCTCCGAGTTTAAAATTAATAGCAGCGAATAACGAGATAAAAATAATGACTGAAGCAACTATCAAAGAAAAGATTAAAGAAATTAAAGGCAAACGCACCTTTTTAGTAGAACTTCTCGATAGACCGAACATTGGTATTTTGCGGATTGATGTCAATCAAGCACTCGAAGAACTAGACGAATTGATCGAAGAATTTGAAAAGACTTTCCCAGAAGAAAAATCTGCATAATACAAATTTATTAAATAACTATGCTCAGAGCCGGAATCGTAGGATTGCCCAATGTTGGTAAATCTACCCTATTTAATGCCTTAGTAGCTAATGCCAAAGCCGAGGCTGCTAACTTTCCCTTTTGTACGATCGAACCTAATGTAGGGGTTGTTTCCGTACCAGACGAACGTCTTAACGTACTCTCAAAAATATCTGGCTCGAAACAAATCGTTCCGACTCGGATCGAATTTGTCGATATTGCCGGATTAGTAAAAGGTGCGAGTAAAGGAGAAGGACTGGGAAATCAATTTTTAGCCAATATTAGAGAAGTCGATGCGATCGTTCAAGTAGTTCGTTGTTTTGATAGCGACGATATCATTCACGTTTCCGGTTCGGTAGATCCGGTACGAGATATTGAAGTAATTAATTTAGAACTAGTTTTAGCAGATCTTGCTCAAGTAGAGCGTCGCATTCAAAGAGTTCGCAAACAAGCTAAAAACGATAAAGATGCTCAAATAGAATTGGCTCTTTTAGAGAAATTAGTCCCCACTTTAGACGAAGGCAAGCTAATCAGACAAATTGAATTGAGCGAAGAAGAAGCAGAAATAATTAAACCTCTCAACTTATTAACTGCTAAACCAGTAATTTATGCGGCTAACGTTTCCGACGAGGAATTGGCAACCGGAAACAAGTGGGTAGAAGAAGTCAAACAATTAGCTGCCGCAGAACAAGCTCAATTAGTGGTAGTATCAGCTCAAGTGGAATCGGAATTAGTCGAACTGTCTGAAGAAGAACGCAAAGACTTTTTAGAATCTTTGGGTGTTGAAGAAGGTGGTTTAAAATCTCTGATTAAGGCGACCTATAAACTCTTGGGTTTGCGTACTTACTTAACCACCGGAGAGCAAGAAACTCGAGCCTGGACGATTCGCGTCGGGATGAAAGCACCCCAAGCAGCAGGAGTAATCCATTCTGACTTAGAAAGGGGCTTTATTCGCGCTGAAACCGTATCCTATCAAGATTTAGTAGCATCTGGTGCAATGAGCGCGGCCAAAGAAAAAGGTCTAGTGCGATCGGAAGGGAAAGAATACATCGTTCAAGAAGGAGATGTGATTTTATTCCGCTCTAATGTTTAAAAATCGATTTTAGCTAAGATTCTTCAAGAGAACAGAGAACGAGCAATAGGCAAAAGCGATCGCATCGATCGGGGAGGTTGAACCAATCGATCGCATGCCCGCTTCCTTTCTTCAACTGCGATCGCTAATTGACGATAACTGAGAGAAGACGCTCTAACTCTTGGGCATTCTATGTGCGACAGAAGGTCGCTGATTCTCCAGTGGTGAACCTCACCTGGGTCATCCCTTTGACCCATCCTCACATAAAGGAGTCTCTGACTCTGATTACGCAGGGAGTAAGTAATAAAACCTGTGGAATGCAAATCATGAAAGCTCCTATGACTCATAGCCGAATTGGGTTAAGGGCAAGAGGAAAATCTAGAAGGGTTAACTTTGTGAACGGTTACAGTGTCGTCAGCCCAAGAGGAGTGGAACGGCTTAATACACTCTGCACCAAAACGGTAACAGAAGCGGTAATGAATTTTCTACAGAATTCATTACAAAGGGACATACAGCTTCTCGGCATAGAGACCGAACCCTCACTAGATTACATCTGGAATCAGCGATACCTGGTAAACCCTATGGGGTCTCAGGAAAAGGTCGAATACCTGAGTAACTCAACCGTAAGGAAGATGAATTCCCCAGAGGGTAAAGGATGGAAGAAAAAGCGAATGCTCGAAGTAATGTTCAAGATAAAGGTTCAAAATTTGCCTTCATCCGAAAGGATGCTTACTTCTTCCGTGTCTTCACTAAGAAGATACTGAGTAAAGAATCTAAATCGTTCGTGAAAGATAGAACTAGACATATGTATAGTATCGGAACAACGAAACTTGAGGATTGGAACACCATCAACTGGCGAAAAACAATCCGCAATGTTAAGAAACTAAGACACAGAATTTTCTTAGCAACCCAAAAGCAAGAGTGGAACAAGGTCAGAAGCCTTAAGAAGCTCATGCTAAAGTCTCACTCTAATCTGCTGTTATCGATAAGGAGAGTTACGCAAGTCAACAAAGGAAGGAAAACGCCAGGTATAAATAAAACCTTGGCACTAACCAACCAAGACAGACTTAGACTCTCAAAGACGATGAATGACTTAGAACTACATAAAGTCAAACCTACTCGTAGAATTAATATTCCTAAGAAGAACGGTAAACAAAGACCATTAGGAATTCCTACGATAGAAGACAGAGTAGCTCAAGGCATCGTCAAAAACGCCCTCGAACCCGAATGGGAAGCAAAAATGGAAGACCACTCTTATGGTTTTCGCCCAGGTAGAAGCACACAAGATGCCATCTCTCAATGCTTCACAAGGCTAAGAAATAGCCCAACAAGCAAAGATGAATGGATTTTAGAAGCTGACATCAAAGGGGCATTCGATAACATTAACCATGAATTTATCATGAACGCCATCGGTAAAACTCCTGGCAGAAGATTGATAAAGCAATGGTTGAAAGCGGGATATGTAGAAGTGGGCAAATACCATCAAACAGATAAGGGAACGCCTCAAGGAGGGATTATTAGCCCTCTATTAGCAAATATTGCTCTACACGGTCTTCAGGAGGAACTGAGAAAACACAAAATTCGTGGTTTCATCAGATATGCAGACGATTTTATCGTAACTACTCCAACCAAAGAAGTAGCAAATATAGCTAAGGGCATAGTGGAAAAATGGCTTAAAATCCGAGGATTAGAGCTTAACCAGGAAAAAACAAAAATCACTCATATTTATGATGGATTTGACTTTCTGGGATTTCACGTACAGAGGTACAGGGATGGAAAATGTATCATCCAACCTGGAAAACAGGAAATGCTCAATTTCGCTAAGAAAATTGGAGCATGGCTGAGAAAGCACCCATCTATCGACCAGGAACTGGTCATAAAACACCTCAACCCTATTATCAGAGGATGGGCTAACTATTACAAAGGTGTATGTTCTAAGAAAACATTTAGCTACCTACACCACCGCATAACAGAGTATCTCTACAGATGGTCAAAGAACAGGCATCCAAATAAATCCAGATACTGGGTCAAAAACAAATACTTTGGGAATGTACACGGCGATAACTGGATTTTCCGCAAGAAAATCAAGAAGGGAGAAAAGGTAACAACTATATCTATAGTCAACATCTCAAAAACCCCCATCGTCAGACACACTAAAGTTAAGGGTTCTGCATCCCCAGATGACCCCAATCTAAAAGATTACTGGGCAAAGCGTTC
This sequence comes from Prochloraceae cyanobacterium, assembly GCA_030065265.1. Classification (GTDB taxonomy): domain Bacteria; phylum Cyanobacteriota; class Cyanobacteriia; order Cyanobacteriales; family JASJDA01; genus JASJDA01. The sequence goes on along the minus strand of JASJCW010000127.1, from coordinate 911 downwards.
GACCAAATTAGGAAAAACCAGATGGGCTAAAAACTCAAAATGGTACAAGATTGCCCAAACCCAAAAATGGAAATGCCCAATCTGCGGAGAATATCTAATCAATGGAGAAGATATCGAGACTCATCATAAAATTCCTCTAAGTCAAGGTGGAAATGATGAACTAGATAATTTGGTTCATTTACACCAACCTTGCCACAAACAGGAACATAAAAAAGGGTGGAAGGCATGAGCCGTATGAGGGGAAAACTATCATGTACGGTTCTTTGGGGAGTGCGGAAGGGTGACCTTCCAATCTTACCCGACCAGCTTCGTACTTTCCTCGAATACAAAGGATTGATTAATGGGGTTGAAATAGTTCCAGTTTCGCCACGTTATAGTTCTCAAACCTGTCATGCCTGTATGCATCTCGGTTTGAGAAGCGGGAAAAGATTCAAATGTACTAATAATGGTTGCGGTTGGCATGGTGATGCTGATGAAAATGCAAGCTACGTCTTGTCAATTATTGGAGGGGTTGTCAGCCTCCTTCGAGGTTCGGATGAACTGTCTTGTGCGGTAAATCCAGGGCTGCTGAAACACCAAGGTTTGGCGGTTGGCGAAAGCCCACGCGCTTTTAGCCGTGGGTGAGCTTACTAAACATAATTAATACCAATTCCTAAAAATAATGCTACAGATCGATTTTCCTCATCTCTTGCCTCTTGTCCTTGCTCGCCGAAGTGTAGCAACTTTAAACAGAATTGTAATAACAAGGCATTTTTTATGGCTAACAATGTCGGGCGAAAACTACTGTGTCTCGTACCTGTGGATGAAGCCCGACCAGTAACAAAACATCGCCTAGCGATACCGTCTAGCCTCTTTCCTTCTGAGTTTCAATATATTTCTTGACTGCATCTTCGGAAATATGCCCGACAGAA
>JASJCW010000126.1 GCA_030065265.1 Prochloraceae cyanobacterium | reverse complement strand
TCGCTAATTTAGAAAGTAACATCGCCCAACTAGAATCTCAACTAGCAGAACAGAATAATAATAGTAATAACTTACAACAAGAATTAAATAGTAAAGGCGATCGCATTCATCAATTAGAATCGGAATTAAGCGCAAAAGAATCTCAAATTTCCGAGTCTGTCAAAAATTCTCAAAATCTCCAAAGTGAATTAAATAATAAAAACGATCTTGTCGCTCGATTAGAATCTCAATTACAAGAAGTTCAAGTCAGCTATCAAAATCTTCAAGCTGAATTAGAAACAAATAATAAACTTATTTCTGAACTGCAAACACAACTAACAAATTCAGATCGAATCTCGAGCGATCGCGAAAATCAATTAGCGATTAAAGAAAAGAATATTTCTGAACTAGAAGCAAAATTTAATTTAGAAAAATCCCAACTAGATCGACAATTAGAAACGAAAAAACAAATGGAAGAAAACTATGACAAATTAGAACAGCATTATGAAGATTTAGAAGCTGATTGTCTTGTTAAAGAACAGCAAATTAAGGAGCTTCAAAACGAACTACAAGCTGAAATTGAAAATTGGTCTAAAGTTAAATGGTTAGTGTTTATAATGCCAATTGTCATAGTCATATTGACCGCTTATAATTTCCTATAAGATTGGTCAGATATCTATTTTATTGAAATTGTATTTATGGGATTTCAAATATTTAGATAACAATTAAGATCTAGATTATCTAAATATTTTTACGGTCTTTTTACCAACCACCTCCACCACCATCACCACCACTAGATCCGCCGCCAAAACCACTGCCTCCACCACCGCTAGATCCGCCAGTAAAACCACCGTCTCGATAGTTGTTAATAGAACTGCGATTATAACTCTTATAATTGCCGAAATTGTCAGTGCTATTGATAATACTAAAAGCAAACAAGCAGAAGATAAGAATCATTCCGCCAATTCCCACTATGTTTATTAAAAGATCGGTTGTTTTTGTTTCATTATTAATAGTTTCTGATCCTGATAATTCGGTGATTAAAAAATTAGTTCCTTTAATAATACCAGTTTCAAATTCTCCTGCTCGAAATTCAGGAATAATTTCGCGATCGATCTCTTTTTGAACTCGCTCGTTAGGTAAAATTGAGACTATACCGTAACCAGTCTTTATCTCTACGCGCTGATCGCCTTTAGAAACTAAAAATAATACCCCATTATTCTTTTCTTTTTTACCAATCTCCCAATAGTTAAATAACTCAGTCGCAAACTCAGAGTAATTATTATGAGGTGATATTTCTGGTACGGTAACTACAGCAATTTCAGTCCCATTTTCTCTTTCTAATTGAGAAATTTGAAGGTTTAATTTTGCTTCCGTTGCAGGTGAGAGAAGATCCTCGAGATCCATCACCCAATTATTATTATCTATTAGTCGAGGGTTCGGAATATCTTCTATTGTTAAAGCAGCAGCAGATCCAGGAAACAAAAAGCAAATTTGCAAGCAGATAAAGAGCAAAAAAATAATCTTTTTAAAGAGTTTCATTTTAGTTCGCCTCGATCGCAGAAAATTTTAGTTTAAAATAAGATGTTAAAAATTAACAATCATATTTTAAAGTGCGATCGCCAAATCGATAAAAAACTGAATTAACAATAAAAAATTTCCCAGAAATGAATCCACCGATCGTTTACCATCCCGACTACGTAACCCCACTTCCCGACCAACATCGCTTTCCGATGCCAAAATTCAAAATGCTTTGCGAAATGCTCTTAAAAGAGGAAATAATCGCAGCAAAAGACATTCATCAACCCCAAATACCGAGCCAAGAAACGCTGGAATTGGTTCACACTAGAGAATATATCGAAGCATATTGTCAAGGGAGTTTAGATCCCAAAGCGCAACGAAAAATCGGACTACCCTGGAGCAATGCTTTAGTCAAACGCACCCTTACCGCAGTAGGAGGGACGATCTTAACCGCCAAATTAGCCCTAAAATACGGTTTAGCTTGCAATACCGCAGGAGGAACTCATCATGCTTTTCCTGATTATGGATCGGGATTTTGTATCTTCAACGATTTGGCGATCGCCGCTCGTTTGTTGCAAAAATTAAAGATAGTCAAAAAAATTTTGATCGTCGATCTAGACGTACACCAAGGAGACGGGACGGCTTTTATCTTTGCTGAAGATCCCAATGTGTTCACTTTTTCAATGCATTGCGAAGCCAACTTTCCCAGTAAAAAACAAGCTAGCGATCGCGATATTGGCTTACCAGTGGGATTGGATGATGACGGTTATCTGCAAATATTAGCTCGAGAATTGCCCGATCTTTTAGACTCGGTCAAACCAGATTTGATTTTATACGATGCTGGAGTTGATACTCACATTAGCGATCGCCTCGGTAAGTTAGCTTTGAGCGATCGGGGGATATATCGGCGAGAAATGCAAGTATTGAGTAGCTGTCTGGCTGCTGGCTATCCTGTTGCTAGCGTTATTGGTGGGGGTTACGCGAAAAACATTCAAGACTTAGTTTACAGGCATTCTCTATTACATCGAGCGGCGAAAGAAGTCTATTGTTAAAATCGACTCGATCGCATTATTGTGGATTTTTTTTTGTTTTTGAGAATCGTAAAAATTCATTCCCGATAAGGCCAGCGAGCCTAAAATCATTATTGACATTGCACTAACAAGAATATCTTTTATCCTTGAATTATTTTTAATAATTTTGTCGGCGATCGCAGTTGTATTTAATGTGATATTTTTAATCGTTCTATCGTTACTTTGAAGGGTTTTATCGATTGAATATTTTAGTAAAAGTAAAGAGCTTTTTTTAGACTGGTAAATTGGATTTTTATTTTTGTTTTTAAATCTATCTTTATTCAATATTTTTGGCATATTCCAGGAAAATAACAGTCTTCCCTGCAAACTCTCTAAGTCTTTTAAAACTTCAATTGCCGAATCGTAACGATTTTCAAAATGCGATCGCGTCATTTTATTAATAATTTTTACTAATTTTCGGTCGATATATTCTGCCCTATATTCCCAAAAAATTTCCCCATCTTCGTCTTCTTTAAAATGTTTTGGTTTGATCCCAGTTAAGGCTTGAATTGCAATTACTCCCACCGCATAAATATCGCTGCTAAAGCGGGGTTTGCCGATTGCCTGTTCTGCTGGCATATAGCCTTTTGTTCCGATTGAAATGGTTGGCAATAATTGATTTTGTACGATAATCTTTTTGACAGCGCCGAAATCAATTAAAACTAATTTGTTATCTTCTTGACGACGAATTAAATTGTCCGGTTTAATATCGCGATGAATTACTCCGCGATCGTGAATAAATTTTAAAATATTCAAACAGTCTTGCAATAATGCAATTACTTTATCTTCGCTCCAAATTTTTCCCGATTTTAATTCTTTACTGAGACTGTCTCCTTCAATAAATTCCTGTACCAAATAAAAATGTTTGTTTTGCTCGAAATAAGCCAAAAGTCTCGGTATTTGAGAATGTTGACCTAATTTTTGCAATGTTTCCGCTTCGGTATTAAATAGTCTTCGCGATAAGTCTAAAAACTTTCTATTTCGAGTAGTTGGATTGAGTTTTTTGACGGCACATTGGGGATGTCCGGGTAAATGGAGATCCTTAGCTAAATAAGTAGTACCAAAAGCCCCCCTGCCCAAAAATTTAACTAATTGATAGTGAGAAACACGGTTGATCTGCAACATATTGTTTCAATTAGTAACCAACTTTTCAATAATTTTAACTATTCTAATTTTAAAAAATAGATTTATTTATCTTTAAAAAGGGAGAAAACAACCGTATCTTTTAAGAATTGAATCTTGATATTTTTTTAAGATTAGAAATGCGATCGAGCCAACAACAGCGATCGCAGATTACAATAAAAAATGCTCAATTTAATTAATTAGATTGACTTTCTCGAGTAATTACAGGTTTTTGTTCTAAGATCCGATTGACTGAAAATACCGTTTTATTTCTCCTTCTTCCTCCTCGCGTTACGGGCCTTGTCAGATCGAAAAGTTCGCCTAAGACTCGTTCTGGATTATCTCGAGGTTCTAAAGTGAGTAGTAAACCGTTGTTTTTGCAGTTCCCAAATCGATCTGAAACGCAAATTATCGGTCGTTGGTTCATGCGACCGAAAGAAACATATTGTAAATTGTTAGCATCGGAATGTTTTTGAAACCGTTGACTGACAATTTCGCAGCGCAAGTTTGGAGTGTAACCGCTAGCCGCAAAAAAAGTGCTTTTCCAAACGATTAATTCTATCGTCCCCCGATCTGTATCTGCTACGGAGATCGGAGTTCCTCCTCTATCGATGCAACGATAGCGTATCGCAGCTTGATTGACCGTAGATCCGGGCAATTTGCTTTCTAAAAGACGATTGAAGTCAATAACGAGTCGATCCGATCGCACGATCGCCGCATCGGGAATATTCCCGAATAATTCTTTTAAAATTATCTGGGGATTGTAGTTAGATTGAATAGTAAATAACAAACCGAGGTCGTTGGCAATACATTTACCAGTGCGATCGCTAGCACAAACGAAATAGCGATCGTCAAACCTAGCAACAGATATATAATCGAGACTTCCTAAGCTAGCAAATTTGCTCATTCGAGCCGATACTTCTTGACAAATAGATCCCGGAGTTGTGAAATTAGATATTCTGTGATAATTTTTGTGCCAATCGATCAAATTTATTTTTCCGGCGATCGTCTCCACCGTCGCGATCGTTCTTCCATCTTTAAATTGACAAGAAAAGTCTTTGATTTTGGCACTAGCTGGTTTCGACAATCCAATTATTAATATGCCGGATGTTAAAAGAAGTTTTAAAAAAGTGTTTTTTTTCATCATTATTGATTGCAAAGGTGACCCGGACAAACATTAATAACTTTTTTCGGAGTATTTTGAGTTGGAGTTTTGATAATACTCGATCGATTATACTGCTTGGACTGATTTGATGTGGTGGGTCGTCTTACCCTGCTGCGATTGTCTTGCTGTTTTAAACTTCTATTTTGTCTGCTTTTAAAAGCTTTTAATTGCGCTTGTCTTTGACGAGAATGGGATATAATTTCCCTGGCTTGGAGGTGCCAATATTCAGAAGTAGTATTGTTTTCTATTTCTCGCGCTTTATTGATTGCTGCTTGCCATTTTTGCAATTTAATTTCTCGATTGGCAGCTAACAATTTTTCCTCTAAGATATCTGTTTCTTGTTGCCATTCATTTTTTAATTTTAAAGCTGTTGTTTTAACTGCAGTTCCTTCGGGAATGGCATTAATTATTCGCTCTATTTCGAGCGAATTGCCTTCTCGATCGTAAATTTCTTTGATGCGATCGATTAATTTTTGCGACCAATCAGCAATTTTTTGTTCTGCTTCAATTGCAAAAGGATTATCTTCTGAAATTTGTTCAGCTTTAGCGATCGCCCCAGTAAAATCTTTTGCTTTGGCTTTTGTTTCGGCAGCTCCTAAAGTACATTTGCCAATAAACTCTTCTCTTTGCTCTAATGATAAACCGATTTTTTTGCCTTTGATTTTAACATTTTCCAAACAGGAATCGTATTCTTTTTGTTGATAATTTAATTGGATTAAAATTAATAAACTAGCAATACGTTGTTGCTTTTCATGTTGGTAAAAACTAATCTTTGCTAAAATTAAGGAACTAAAAGTTAAAATCACTCCTACGAGCGAAGCAGTAAGAAATTTTGGACGATTTTTTTGGCGATATTTTTTTTGGAAATTAGCATCTATTTGAGTAGCATCTAATTCCCGAACTACTTTTTTATTTTCTATGGTAGTTTTTTCTGCCGCAATGCGATCGATATCGATAAAGATTGTTTCTTCTCCATTCGATCTTTTTTCCGATAAATTAATACTTTTTTTCCGTTCTGTTAATCTCAATGATTCTAAATCTCGCAAAACATCTCGAGCAGAAAGATAGCGATCTTTAAAATAATATTGAGTCATTTTATTAATAATTTCTTTTAATTGAGGATTAATACGTTCTCCTCGATTTCCCCAAATAATTTCCCCGCGATCGTTCTCCTTAAATTTATGGGGTTGTAAACCTGTTAAAGCTTGAATTGCAATGACTCCTAAAGCATAAATATCGCTGTTAAAATGAGGTTTACCTATTGCTTGTTCGGAAGGCATATAACCTTTAGTTCCGATCGCAATAGTAGAATCTATATTTTCTTGAACGATCACCTCTTTAACTGCACCAAAATCGACTAAAACTAATCGATTATCTTGTTGCCTGCGAATCAAATTATCAGGTTTAATATCGCGATGAATTACATTTTGAGAGTGAATAAAATCTAAAATCAGAGTGCATTCTTTAAGTAATTTTATGACATCTTGCTCTTGCCAAACCGTACCTATAGTTAATTCTTTACTCAGATTGTGTCCCCGAATGAATTCCTGAACTAAATAAAATTCTTCATCTTGTTCAAAATAAGCTAAAAGTTGGGGGATTTGAGAATATTTACCTAACTTTTGCAAGCTTTTTGCTTCGGTTTTAAATAAGCGTCTGGCTATATCTAAAAATTGATTGTGTTTAGTAATTGGATTGAGTTTTTTGACGACACATTCCGGTTTTCCTGGTAAATGAATATCTTTTGCCAAGTAAGTGCAGCCAAAAGAGCCTCTACCTAGAGTTGCAATTAATTGATATCGAGAAGCTAATATCTTATCTAACATATTTTAAAGTACAGATATTCAAGCCAATATTGTTTCGAGCAGAAAAATTTTTATTAAACACATCGATTAAAAACTATTAAATCTTAGGTTAATCCTCAGAAACGATCGCTAAACTAGCATAAAATTTTAAGACAATCCAGTTTAAATTATAATTATGGTTTGTCGATCTATCTAGTTCTTCTAATTACCCTTGTTTCTCTTCTAATAATAATCCTTTGTCCTCCTACTCTCCTACGATATTCGTATCTTGTTGTCGATCGTTTGGGACTGCGATATTTGTATCTTGTGGTCGTTCGTTGCTTGGGACGAGAAACTCGAGATGAAGCAGGGCGACTATAATTTGAATATCTTCGAGTTCGTCTATTTTGAGCTGCTCTTTGTCTGGCTGCTGCGGCTATTTCTTCTTGTCTATTTTTTTCTGCTTCAGTAATAATTTTGTCGGCTTTTTCTCGCCAGTAAATTGAATTAGTAGCTGTTTTAACTTTATTAGCTTCATTAGTTGCATCGAGCCATTTTTTTGCTGTCATCGATCGCTCGGCATTTGCTAATATTGCTTCGTTACTCGTTATTTCCGATTGCCATTTATCCCTTAATTCTAAAGCATCATTTTTAACGGGGCTACTCTTGGGAATTGAAGCTATTAAGGGATTAATTTTGTCTAATTGTCCCTCTCTTTGATAAATTTCAGTAGCGCGATCGAGCTGTATTTTTGACCATTTATCTATATTTTCTCGAGCTTGTGGAGCAAAAGGATTATTTTTAGGTATTCCTGTCGCTAGGGCGATCGCTTTACTGTAGTTTTCGTTTTTTCCTTCTTGTTTTGCCGTTCCTAAAGTACACTTGCCAATAAATTCTTGTATTTTACTTTCAGATACCCCTACTTTGCTAGCTTCAATTCTCGCATTATTCAAACAAAGATCGTATTCTTTTCGTTCGTAATTTTCTCCCATCAAGTTAAGGACGTTAGCAATCCTTTGTTGTTGTTGATGGAACTGTAACTGCGCTCCTCCTCCTAGCATTAATAAGCTCGCACCTAAACCTATTCCTAAAGGTGATTTTAATTTGAAATTCTTGAAAAGATTATTAGATTTTCCAGGGGGAACAAAGATAGTTGTATTGACTGTTTCTCTTTGATGTAAAGTTGTTGGTAGTTCTGTTTTTGGTAAAATATTATTTGGTTTTAAATTGGTTTCAATCGATGTCGCTGGCTCTTTTTTAAATCGAGATAATAAAGAATCAAAACCCGATAATAAATTATCTGCGATCGAAATCTCATCAGAATCCAATCGCTCTAGATCTTTTAAAATATCTGCAGCCGATGTATAGCGTTCTTTAAAATGATATCGGGTCATTTTATTGAGGATTTTAGTCAGTTTGGGGTTGATATCCTCGCGACCGTACCAAAGAATATTTCCTTTTTTATCTTCTCCAAAACTGCTAACTTCAAGACCAGTTAAGGCTTGAATCGCAATAATTCCCACTGCATAAATATCGCTATTAAAACGGGGTTTACCCATAGCTTGCTCCGAAGGCATATAGCCCTGAGTGCCAATTGCTATAGTCGGAATTATTTGGCTTTGAGAAATAGCTTCTTTAACTGCACCAAAATCTACTAATACTAATCGATTATTCTCTTTATTGCGAATTAAGTTATCGGGTTTAATATCGCGATGAATTACATTTTGGGCGTGAATAAATTTTAAAATATTCAAACAATCGTACAATAATTCTATTATTTCTAATTCCGACCAAATTTTGCTCGAGCTTAATTCTTCGCTTAAACTATGACCTTCTATATATTGCTGAGCTAAATAAAATTGTTCGTTTTCTTCAAAAAAACCTAAAAATCTGGGTATTTGCGGGTGTTCGCCTAATTTTTGCAAGCTTTCTGCTTCGGTGCTAAATAAACGTCTTGCTATAGTTAGTGAATCATCATCTTTAACAACCGGATTCAATTTTTTGACCACGCAGAGGGGAGTGTTAGGTAAAAGTATATCTTTAGCTAAGTAGGTCGTTCCGAAAGCACCTTTACCTAGAATTTTAAGTAACTGATAGCGCGAGGCTAATATCCTTTTTTTAAACATATTTTTTTAAACTCCGACAAAGATACCTTCAATTACGAGCAATATAATACTTAAGCAATAATAACTATTATTACTTAAAGTGAGGGGATGTGAAGGTAAACCTTGTGATACTTTAAAAAATTGCCCCAACAGCGATCGCGATCGATTAAATCTAAAAAATTAAAGCAAGCAAATATTGCTTGCATTTTTGTGAGCGACAAAACAATTAATTTAAAATTTTTTCAACACAGCGAACGAACATTTCCACACCCATCCCCAAAGCAGTTTCATCAAAATCAAAACGAGGATGATGGTGCGAATAACTCAAACCTTTGGCTGCATTTGCCGAACCGAGAAAGAAATAGCAACCGGGAACTTCTTGGAGAAAGAAAGACATATCTTCCCCTCCCATTGTTTGACATTCTGGAACTACTCCGGCCGGAGTTTCAACAATGTCGTTAGCTACCGACCGAATCGACTCTGCAATCGAGCTATCGTTAATTACGGGGGGATACAAATGCCAATAATTTAAATCGTATTTTGCACCGTGAATTTGACAAATTCCAGCGATAATTTCTTCAATTCGCTTGCCAATAAAATCTTTTAAATCGGGATTAAAATAACGCACCGTTCCGCTCATTCTTGCCGTATCTGCAATCACGTTTAAAGCAGATCCGGCGTGTAATTCTCCTACGGTAACTACTGCAGAATCAATTGGATTGATATTGCGAGCGACGATGGTTTGCAGAGCATTAACGATTTGCGCGCTAACTACCACAGAATCAATGGTGCGATCGGGCATAGCTCCGTGGCCTCCTTTGCCGAAGATAGTGCAGCGAAAGCACTCTACAGCAGCCATTAAAGCCCCAGCGCGAACCCCTACAGTACCCAAAGGCAAATTATTCCATAAATGCAAGCCAATAATTGCATCTACGTCGGGATTTTTTAAGACCCCAGCCTCGATCATCGGTTTAGCACCTCCCGGGCCTTCTTCTGCAGGTTGGAAAATAATCTTAACAGTGCCCTGAAAATCTTGACTGTGTTCGGCTAAATATTTGGCAGTACCTAAAGCGATCGCCGTATGTCCGTCGTGACCGCAAGCGTGCATAATACCATCGTGTTGAGAGCGATAGGGTACTTCATTTTCTTCTTGAATCGGTAAAGCATCCATATCGGCACGAATTGCCAACACTTTACCGGGCCGTTTACCTTCAATTGTTGCCACAATACCAGTTTTAGCAATCTTAGCTTGATAGTCGATGCCCCACTCACTGAGGCGATCGCTAATTAATTGCGCCGTTAATCGTTCTTGGAAACCCAACTCGGGACGTTGATGCAAACTGCGCCGCCATTTCACTATTTCGGGCTGTAATTCCCTAATTTTGTGGCGAACTCGATTGAAGTTTAAAGAATTATTAGTCAAGGAATAGACAACCATTATTATTCGTCTCGAATGAGTCTTCTTTTTATTTAAATACAGAATTGCTCTTAAGCAATTTCGCTGAGTAGTTAATAGAAAAAATATACAATGTACGTAATATTTTAATATTACATTTTAGTTTTTTTGTAAAAATGAGCCAAATCGCCTACAACTAAAGGCAGATCTCCCGATGTTATTATTCCAAGCAATCGAAATAATGTAGATATCTAAATTAATTTGTATTATAAAAGCCCAATAAATCGAGAGTAACATCGAAAAATTGCGGCTCAACTATAAAATTAATCCAATGAATAGCATTTCTAAAAAAATAATCCTTTTAATCGATAAAGACCTAAAAGCTAGTCAACAAACTGCGAAAATACTTGCTAACGACGATTGGCTCTTAATTGTTGCTAAAGATAGCGATACAGCCTTGAAAGCGGTTCGACAACAAAACATCGATCTCATTTTGTGCGCCGCCACCGCAGCCAAATATCAAGATTACAATCTCTTAATAAAACTCAAAGAAAATTCTCAAACAGAAATAGTTCCTTTAATTATTTTAGATAGGGATCTAGATTTGTCAGTTTGGCGTAAAGTAATGTCTTTGGGTGCAGACGACTACTTAAGTAAAGCAAATATCCCCGAAATTAGAACTGCGATCGCGGCTCAATTACAAAAACAAGCAGCTCACCGCAAACGTTTAGAACAACAAACTCAACAATTACAAGATTATATTGCCACTACTTTACCCCACGAGTTGCGCGCCCCTTTAACCAGTATTATTGCTTCTTCTGAGTTTCTGATAACTGGGGAAATAGAAACCTTGGATCGGGAAATAATCCACGAAATGCTCGAATGTATTCGCCTCAGTGCCGATCGCCTCAACGAATCGATCGAAAAGTTTTTACTCTATTCTCAATTGCAGCAAGCCAGCAAAGATCCCCAGAAAATTCAAAATTTCCGCAATTCTGAAACTACCTCCCTTGCCGAACTGATCGCCAATAGAGCGAAAAAACAAGTACGAAAAGCAAACAGACAAGCAGATCTTCAGCTTCAATTAGAAGATGTTCCCGTTCAAATGGGAACGAACAATTTAGGGAAAATGCTCGAAGAATTAATCGATAATGCTTGTAAATTTTCTCTACCAGGTACGCCGATCTCGGTAAAAACAACCCAAGAAAAAGATCGTTTAGTGATTGCGATCGAAGATCGGGGTAGAGGCATGACAGCCCAACAAATTAACAGTATCGGCCCTTATATTCAATTCGAGCGACAAACTCACGAACAACAGGGGATCGGACTTGGTTTAGCGATCGCCAAACGTTTAGCCGAATTACATCAAGGGGAATTATCAATTGAAAGCATTCCCAAACGATCTACAACCGCAAAAATTTACTTACCAAAAGCAAGCAAATACAGCATGCTCGGTTTAATTTCCTAGGTGCGATTGTTGGCAACGCGAAACATTTTTAACTTAAATTTAGTATCATAACCCAATAATCACAAGAAATACTCGGGATAAAAAACTATAATGATACGTTGGATTTTGAGTTTAGTTTGCCTAGTCTCGTTGTTGACATTTAGTTTACCAGCTAATGCGATCGAGGAAAGCGAAACACCCACCATAACAGAAGAACAATTACAAGCAGCCGAAAACATCGCGCAAAAAGCATTTGAAGCCGCGCAACAAGGTAATTTTGCTGCATCCGAACAATATTGGAGTCAATTAATCGAACAATTTCCTAATAATCCAGCAGTTTGGAGCAACAGAGGAAATATCCGCATCAGTGAAAATAAATTAGACGAAGCGATCGCAGACTTCGATAAAGCGATTGAAATAGCTCCCGACGCTCCAGATCCTTATTTAAATCGAGGAGCAGCTTTAGAAGGCAAAGGACTTTATCAAGAAGCTATTGACGATTATAATCGCGTCTTAGAAATCGATCCTCAAGATCCGATGGCTTATAATAATCGAGGCAACGCTAAAGCCGGACAACAACGCTGGGATGAAGCTCTGATCGATTATCAGAAAGCAGCAGAATTAGATCCCAATTATGCTTTTGCTCGCGCTAATGCTGCTCTAATTCAATATCAAATTGGCGATACCGACGCAGCCATTAAAAGTATGAAAAATATCGTCAGAAGATACCCAATGTTTCCAGACGTGCGTGCTGCTCTAACTGCTGCACTTTGGGAAAAAGGTAAAGAAGGTGAAGCAGAAAGCAATTGGGTAGCAGCAGTAGGTGTCGATAATCGCTATCAAGATCTAAAATGGGTCGAACAAATCCGTCGCTGGCCGCCGAAAATGGTTGAAGCTTTAGGAAGATTTTTAGATTTAGATTAAGATAATCATTTAATTGAGAAGGTTAGTTTTATTGAACTAACTTTCTTTAAATCTGAGCATATCTATCAAAAATTATGTCCCGATCGCAATGGCAAATCCCAACTAAAATTGAAATTCCTCAAGAATTTATCGCCGCAGTTAAACAATTCAAACCTCCTGCAGGGGGTGAATATTTAGCTCAACTTTTATGGCAAAGGGGATTTAGAGATCTCGATCGCTTACCAGGATTTCTCGATCCCAATCTCTATCAATCGAGCGATCCTTTTGCTTTTGGCAAAGAAATGAAGTTGGCAGTAGCTCGCCTGGAAACTGCTTTTTTAAGTGGAGAAAAAGTAACTATTTGGGGGGACTTCGATGCCGATGGAATCACATCTACAAGCGTACTTAAAGAAGGTCTGGGACAGTTTTTTACCCGCGAAGGACAGCTAGATTATTACATTCCAGATCGCTTTAGAGAATCTCATGGTTTGAACCTTGCCGGAATTGAAAAACTGAAGCGATCGGGTACGCAATTAATCGTGACTTGCGATACTGGCAGTACCAACATCGAAGAAATCGATTATGCAGCAGATTTGGGCATAGATATCATTATCACCGATCATCACACATTACCGCCCCAAAGACCCGAAGCGATCGCAATTATTAATCCGCGCTACTTTTGTTCTGACCATCCTCTTTATCATCTTTCTGGGGTAGCTGTAGCCTATAAATTAATCGAAGCACTATATCAAACATTTCCCGATCTTCCTCAACAACCATTAGCAGAGTTATTAGATTTAGTCGCGATCGGCTTGATTGCTGATGTAGTAGAGTTAAAGGGCGATTGTCGTTATTTAGCACAAATTGGCATCGCACAATTACAAAAACAAACTGTTAACCCAACTCGTCCCGGTGTAGCAGAATTATTAAGATTATGCAGTAGAAATGGCGATCGCCCGACAGATATTTCTTTTGGAATTGGCCCGAGAATTAATGCGGTAAGTAGGATTAAAGGAGATGCTAAAGATGTTGTCGAATTGCTTACCAGTCGCGATTCAAAATGCTGCCAAAAATTAGCTGAAGATACGGAATTAGCTAATACTCGTCGCAAATCTTTGCAGCAAAGTCTTGTTAAAAAAGTAAAACAAAAATTAGCTCGAATCGATCTTTCTACAACTA
>JASJCW010000125.1 GCA_030065265.1 Prochloraceae cyanobacterium | reverse complement strand
TCTTGGCAGATTCGGCTTTAGAAACTCTAGAAAACGTTATTGACAACACCAATAAGGGAACGCAAGGAGGACTTTCTAACTATCATGCAGTCGGGCTTGTTAATATCTTAGAAATAATTTATGGTGGCTCGGTTTCTGCTGGTTGGTTCGGCAGTAATTTTGAGTCGATGCTCCGCAAAGATTGGGGGGGTTTATATGTTGCGACATTTTTTTGGGTGATGTTTTTCTGCGTTGGTAGTTGGATGCTGCCTTTCTTAGTGCCAAAAGAAAGCCGAGATGTAAGTATTTGGTGTAGTTTTCCGATTAAACCTCCCTATTGCAATGAGGTTACTCAGACTGGTTTTTTGAACCCGGAAAAAACCCTTGACCAACTTTTTAGCATCTTGCCAATGGTTGCTCCAGCAATTCGTTAACAGTTAACACTCAAGAATCTCGTAGGTGAGCAATGAGTGTCACAATATAAACTCACTACAACCTACTTGTTACTTGTTACTTTGCACTCCGACTGCTACTCTACGAAGTTACTGAAAGAGATGGTTGAACAAAGACAGAAAATTAAGTGGTTATCGGTGTTAAATCGCGATCGCAAGATCGCTTTTTTATCCGGTGGAGCTTTTTTGAAAATCCTAATTAGTGGTGTAATTAGTGGTTTGATTTTAGGGGTGAGCGGTCGGATTGAGCTGCCTAATTTTGTTTGTCTTTGGCTGTTGTTATTTTTATTCGCGCAGATTTTTACTCACACTGATGATTACTTCGATTTGTTCCTATCAGTACCCGACGGGAAAAAATCAGATTGGGTCAACGTATCAGATACTTGGATTCCCCAACAACCCCACCAAAAATTGAATCACTTTAAAACTATTGATGGCTTTGAAGGTATTCCTTTTTCTAAATTTTCTGACCTCGATACTATTTTACCAATCCAAGTCGGCAAATCAACCTTTACAGCAATTGTTTGTAGAAGTCGCTCTGGTGAATTTTACGCTTATATTCCTTTGATCTTTGAGGGCATACATCCCGACAGCGATCCGGCAGCGATCGAGGCTAATCTGGCGATTGTCTCCGAAGCAATGAATAGCTTTCCTCCTGGCGAAAGACTCTCAATCGTGCAAAGTTGTCGTTCTAACCCTAATCCGGCCAGGGAAAGATTAAGTGAATTAGGCGATCGCGCCGACGCTCCTATTATCGGCACGATTTACTACAATCAACGAGATCGTGCCACCGAACTAACCAGGAAAAGGATCGCACAGCAATGGACTTATTTAGCTTTTTGTTCTTGGCACTCTCCCAGCAAACAAAAATATGCAGCAGAGGGAGATTTTTGGGCCATGTGTGCGATAATCTGCACCAACACGATTAAGCAACTGAAAAACTGGTTATTCGGGGTCAATGCGGCCAAGAAATCTATTTACGCCGATCTGGGGCGACAGATTTATCGCGATGGCTATTTAACTTGGCTCAATTTATTTAATAAAGCCGGATTGCCCGTTCGCCCGATGGAATGGGAACAAGTTTGGGAGCATTTTTGGTATATTTTTAACAGTTTTGATACCCAACCCCAACCGATTCCTTATTTAGTCGCAGTTAAGGCGAATCGCAATCGTTGGAGTAGCGAAATCTTTACTCAGACCACTGCCAATCGATATAATAGACCGCCAACTCTGATCGCTACTCTTTTAAGCGGGACTAATCTCAAAGGCGGTACTCCTTCGGCTCGTGTTGGCAATCGTGCCGTCAAGCTGGGTAATAATTATTGTGGCATAGCCTATCTTAAAGCTCCAACCGTTGATCGAGATTGGTACGCCCACTCGAGAATGAGATTGTTTTGGGACATTCTCTCTCAAATTGGAGATGCGACGATTCGCTCTCAAGTTAAGTTAGCCAATAAAGCGCAAATTCAAAGTAAGTTAGTCGATATCGGCACAGAAGCTAGTAATTTCAATTCCTTGTCTGCTTATTTTGGCGATAATTACAATACAACTTACGATAATTTAGGCGAATCTTCCCGAGCCGCTCGCAATAGATTGGATGATAACACTCAACTTTTTGAAGTAGTTGTCGAAGTTAATATTTATCGCGATAGTTTAGCCTCGCTTGAATTAGCGATGAAAACTCTGTGCCAATCGACAACGAGCCTCGAGTTTTGTCGCGAAGAGGCGATCGCCGCCCAAAGATGGCTCGAAACTTTACCGATTAACGACCTTGAATTACTCGGCCCCCTCAATCAAGTTGCCAGTCGCTCCCCCCTGATTGCCGATAGCCTAACTTTACCCGGATATTTGCCTCTAGCCAAACCAAAAGATATTGACAGCGATGGCATTGAATTTTTTTACCAAACTAAAAACTCCGGCTATCCTATTTTTGTCAATCCTTTCAAACATTACTCTCGGATTGCGATCGCTGGTAAAACCGGATCTGGTAAAAGTGCGCTCCTCGTCAGAATGATTAGTCATGCTTTAGCTCAAAGCATCCCTGTGATTATTTTAGATCTTTCCCTTCAAGGTACTGGCACTTACGAATTGTACGTTAAATGTCTCGGTAAATTCGGAGCTTTTATCAATCTACTCGAAAATTACTACAATCCCCTCGAACCTCCTTATTGGCACAGCTTGGACGAGCCTACGATCCTCAAAAGATTTGCTATCTGGCAAAGCGATCTGCAAAAATTTTTAATGCTAATTTGGACTCATTCAATTGAAGATTCTCAACTGATCGAAAGAATTAGAATTATCAACGCCACCCTGCTGCAAGTTTTTTGGGCCGATCCAATCGTCGATCGCGCTTTAGCTAATTTTCAACAAAATGGACAAAGCGCAAGAGGAGCAATCCCGACCTTACCCCACCTCAAACAATACCTCACTCCGTTGATCTTGGGATTGATCGATCCTAGCCCTCTCGATCTCCAAGCGATCGAACATATTAACCGCGCTATCGTTGGCATTGAAAACGATCCTTTCTTAGCTAAAGCTCTTTGCAGTCCGAGTAACCTTCCTTTCAATCCAATGATGTCCGTCTTTGCTTTTTCAACGATTGCATTAAAAGACGAGCGCAACTCTCTTATTTTAAGCGGCTTAGCTGATTTAGCTACTACTAAATTAAGTTTAAGCCATCGTAAATCTTTTTTGATTATCGAAGAATTTTCTCGTCTTAAAACTCGCCTTGGTTTCAGTCGGGTTGCTGGCGACAGTTTTAATATGGGCCGCAAAGAAGAACGAGTTTGTGCTGTAGTCGTTCAAGATCTCGAAGATCTCCAGACTAGTGATGTTAGCACTAACATCCTCAGTAATTACGATTATTGCTTTATCGGCAAGAGCAATCGAATCACTCTCGAAAAATATCGTCAGATTTGGAATATTCCCGAAGCTGTTATCAATCAGCTTTGCGGCACAAATTCTCAGATCGATCGATCTAATAGATCTAGTCTTTTTCTGCTCGGCTACGAAGATTTTTATCTGCCTGTCCGCTCTTTTTCCTCTGCGATCGAAACTGTTCTTACTACTACCAACGGCGACACCAAGCACCGCCGCGACCAATTTTTAGCCCGCACTGAATATAGTTCTAGCCTTCATAATATCCTTCAAGGAGTAACAGCATTTGCACAAAATGAACACTCTCACTAAAATTATTGGCAAAATTGTCTTGGTATCGACACTTACCCCGATTTCGATCGCTCTAACCGAGATCGAAACTCAAGGCCTGACTCAAGTTAGATTAAGTCCGTTTAATTACTCATTAATCGGGGAGCAAAGGAGACTAGGAGACTGGGGGAGTACATCTT
The DNA here is from genome assembly GCA_030065265.1 of Prochloraceae cyanobacterium. GTDB lineage: Bacteria > Cyanobacteriota > Cyanobacteriia > Cyanobacteriales > JASJDA01 > JASJDA01. Next base: position 9,781 of record JASJCW010000125.1, on the reverse strand, counting down.
ATAGTCGCTTCAATAATCCATTCGTTGATCGAACAAATATAAACGTTTTCTCCCCGTCCCCCCCTCCCCCCGTCACCCCGATTAATTTATGCTGTTTACCCGAACTTGATATTAGCAATCATGCTGAAATTATTATCGCACAAGCAACCCAACCTACTCCAGCTAACCCTAATAAACTAGTCTTTCCCTGGTTGCCGGAATTTGGGCGAGTTTTTCGCTCACAATTAATCCCTCAATTAGCCAATGAGTTTGGCGTTTTTAGCCCGATCGCTAATCATTATTTACAACAAGTTTTCAGCCTCGGCTATGACTTAATAGAATCTGAAGTCAATCAAGTTTTAGGTAAAGCTGGATTACCCAGTCTAAAAGAACTCGAACAAATTTGGGATTTAATTCCAATTGAGGAACTAGCACCAATCGTTACTGCCATCTACGATAGTAGTAACGATTCAACCGGAACGATCGCCCGTCAATTTGCCAATAATAATGCGATCGCTAATTTAGGTAATGCGATCGCCGACCAGACTGTTTTAAGCAAGGAAGCTCAAGAGAAAAACAATCAAATTATCGCTCTTGCTCTTGAAAATCTGGAAAATTCCTTGAAAATTACCACCGATGCTGACAAGAAAAAAATCACTCAAGAAATCGTTCAAGATCTTTTGCTTGTTACCGCTAACGCTCAAGTTTTCGATCTGATCAATCTCAAACAGAATGAAGATATTAAAAAGCTTCTTGCTGGTAACACTCGCAATCTTTCTGCTCTTTTAGCAGAAATTCAACGCGATCGCGCCCGTCAACTTAAAGAAGATAACGCTACTAATAAACTTGCCGCAAGACAAACTCAGCTCGTTCTTCCTCTACTCATTCTTGAACACGAAAAAGAACACGAAAGATTAAGTAGCAAGTAGCAAGTAGCAAGTAGCAAGTAAAGAATTTAAAATTATTCTGTCTTTTTTAGTTTCTTGGTGGTGGAAATGAGTATTTTAATTATTTCATTTAATTCTGGGAGCATTTCTCTAAATTTACTTTCTGGAACTATTTTAGTTTCAATCATTATCTCAATCCAGTATCGACATTCAGACGCTTCTTTTAGAGCTATACAATATTTTGATAAAAAGTCAGCTTTTGATTGTGCAAATTCTGCTTCATCAAGTAGCAAGTTACAAGTAGTAAGTAGCAAGTTACAGGATTATATTGGACTCAGCTCACTTAAAATTTATCGAATAATCACCAACTTCAAACTTGCTACTTGCTACTTACTACTTGCTACTTATAAAATAGCATCATCGAAATTTTTCTTTGTTAATTCTGTATATGCATTTATTACTCTAATAGCAAACTTTTTAGTTCTTTCTTGAATGGAAATATTTTGAGCAATCATAATAATATTTCAAAGCTCTATCGAGAATGTTTGCTATTATTTTATCATTGACAGACAACTATTTATTCACATTTCTTTGAGTAGATAATATTCGTTTTTTTAAAAGAAATAGGATAAATAATTAACTTCAAAACTTGCTACTTGCTACTTGCTACTTGCTACTTTTATTAAAATGAATCCCGAAATAGCACATCAATTTCTAATTAGTTTAGGGGAAATTTGGAATGAGATAGTTAATCCTACTCATCCCCTTTGGATGTCTTTATGTGGTGTAAGCTGTTTGTTGTTAGTTTTTAATACTTACTGCAAAATTATCAATATTTCTCAGCAATTAAATATTGCAATTGGCTGGTTTTTAACCCTACAATTAGTCGGAACTTCTTTAATTATTTTCAGCTTTATAGCTCCAGGCTCGCCTTTTTTAGTCACTTCAATCAAAACGGCTATTTCTTCACAGAACTTTATCGCTCAAACAATTCTCGATGCTAAAGTGAGTGGCATTCAAATCAGTGAGGCGATCGCATCGCGAAATTTAACCGCACAAACTAATCAATATTTAGCTCAAAGTTTTGCCAATTGTACTACCCTAATTTCCGAATCTTCTCTTCGAGAATGTTTTAATAATTCTCAGACACTCGAGAGAGTTTTAGCTTTTTCGAGTGGAGCAATCAATGATAGTAACGGACATCTTTTGAGTGGGAATTTACTTACTACTTTTCTCGATAGTCTCGAAGGAGATAATTTAGACTCGACCCAAGCCCACTCCGATCTAATTATTCCCCAAAACGTTCAATTACTTAATCTGGTTTTTCAGACCGTACAGGCAGAGATGTCTAAGGCGATCGTTTTGATGCTCATGACTTACACTACTCTAGCACCCCTTTATGTTTCTTTTGCTATCAATCCTTATTTAAATTCTTTTTTCTATCAATGGTTATCCCAAACACTGCATATTTTTTTCGGCGGAATTATTTATATTTTTATTTATGGAATTACCGCAGTCGTCGAACTCAAACTATCTAATGCTGGCTTATCTGTTGGTAGTGCTACTGCTAATTTTAACGATAATTTAGGACTGGGTTTAATCTTGCCATTGACTTTATTTGGGGCCGGAATGGGCAGCTATCTTTCCGGTCATCAAGCATTTACTCATTTTGGCAATAGCACTTTCCAACCATTACAAAGAAGTATTGACTCTCAATCTTTCAAACGAATGATTAATTTCATGTACAAATAGCAAAAAATCATGGAAGATTTCCCACAAAAATCGCCATTATCTCTGGCCAAACTTGAAAAATCTCCCTCCCTCACCAACAATAAATCTCATGACGATAATTTGATTCCGTCTCATTTTCAAGCGGTAGAAAACGATCGCGACAAGACTTTTTATTGCTTGTTAGCTCTCTCAATCAGCGTCCCCATTTTAACCATTGCTCTGCTCCTATCTGTTTGGCTTAACTTTCGCTTGAAAAGCGAGATTTATCTGGTTAAACCCGATAATTCGATTGCTCGTGCCACTCCTAATTATACTGATGCTCACCGCGATCGCGATCGCATTGCTCATCTGGCTGAATCTTGGCTCAAGCTCACTTATGAATGGGATCTCAATCATCCTGACCCTCAAAGCCAACCTTGTATTGCTTCACTTAAAACCTTTAATGTTGTTATGCCCTGCAAAACCCACGATGCTGGCTTTTTATTGTCACCAAAAATTCGCGATCCTATTTTAGCCGCAATATCTAAATCAATTCCTACAAAGGTTTATGAACCTCAAGGCATTTTTAGTGCCGTTAAAGTCTATTTTACTGGAAGCCCCAGAAACCTAGGTAACGGCATTTACGAAATCGATTTAATTGCTTCGCGACGCGATTTTATTGAAACTATTAAACCGAGTGGTTTAGTCGTTCGCACTGAAGTTGGCTCTCAAAACTTAAATTCTACTTTCACTTTCAAAACTATTCCCCCAGATCTCTTAGTTTTGGGAGAAGATGAAAACATTACTTACCGCCAAAAAATTAATCAATTACTCAGTTCAGGACTAATTATTACTCGCTTAAAAGAATACAAAAATGTTCCCGATGACTTCAAAAAATTTGAAGTCAAAATTAGAAAACAACAAGATTAAGTAGCTACTCGCTACTTAATGAGGAGGCTAATGAATCATGTTAGCAGAAGAGAAATCTCAAGCTCATTTTGATGAGGAAAATATAACTAAAGAAGAACAACAAAAACTAGCCGCAACTGCTTCTAATTATGATGATAATATTACTATCAGTGAAGACTTAAAAATTCATCCCGAAGAACCGAATACCCTTGCTTTAAAAAATAACATTTTCTTCCGGGCTACGATCGCAATACTAGTTGCAACAACTGTGGCTGGATCGATTCGATTGATTTGGGGTTTATTTGAATCGCCCTCAACATCAGCCCCTGTTGTTGCCAATGACCTTAATACTGAGAGTGCCAGCGAAAAAATCGCACGATTAAAAGCTCAGTATCAACAAGCTATTGATGAAATCGATCTCCAACACCAACAAAAAAATAGCTTGCCAGAAAAACCAGATCCAGATCCCTCACTCGAACCAAAAACTATAAAAGCCCCGAATCAGAATCCAACAGTACCGCCACCGCCTCCGACGACGACTCAAATACAAGTAGTAGCCAATCAAACTACATCAAAACCCAGACCTAAAACTGCTTCTTTACCTTTAACTAATACGGTTCGCGCTATTAGTTCTCACCAACAACCAGATCGAAGTTCGCGCCACAAGACTAACCAAGTTTCTCTATCTAACGCAATCGAAAATATCAATCGCCAACAGACAAGAGTCAATCCTTCAATCGCGCTTTTAACTGGACATCAAAAAAATCAACATTTAATTCTTGGTGGTACAAAAATCTCAGCAACTATTCTCGCTCCGGTTCATTATCTTGAATCTCTCGGTGGTACGCCTATTGTAGTTGCGATCGACGACGATCTTCGCTCTCTTGAGAATCGTCTCGTCAGCGAGAAAGGATCTCGATTCAGTTTGAAAGTTGTCATTAGCGATCGCTCTGTTTACGTTACTGAAATTTATTCGATCGACACAGGTCTACCTGTGCGATTAAAAACTCGCGTTACCTTAACAAAACAGCGATCCGATCGCCCCCTGATCGCTACAGTTTTAAACTCTCGCCAAACCAGTCTTTTTATCAATCGATTATTTACAACCGCTCTTGAAACTGGTAATTCCATTCTCAGGGCTAATAATAATCATAATAATTTCGATGGCTATTCCTATTACGACGATTATAATTCTGACCCATTAGGAACTGGTCTTTCTACTCTTTCTCGCTCTGTTTTAAAGCGTTCTCGCTCGAGAGAACAACAACTTGATCGTCAAGCTTTAGAATCTAACAAGGTTTATCTCATTCAAAAAGGTACTAAAATAAACATATATTTCCTCGATTCATTTTCAATAGAAAAACCTTCTAAAAATTAAAATAATGTTTGTGTCTCATCGCTTATTTTCGGGATTTTTCTTATTAATAAATACTGTTTCTCTTCTTAGCGCAACAATAGTTTTAGATCCTGTCAGGGCTAATCCCAACACCCTAATTCCGGCTAATGTTGCCCAACGTCGCACCAGCGATATTTTCATTGCTCCAGGTCGTTTAACTGTGATTTCTTTTCAAGATGGCGAAACCATTACTCAAGTCGAACCCAGCGATAACCATCGCATTATTTTTAATACTAATTCACCTTTGAGCGAGGGGGAAGCTACTCATCTTGTTATCACCCAAGTTGAGCGTTTTGCCCATCCCGAAGCCACCATCAATACTATTCCTAATTTAATTGTTTTTACCACTAATGCGGATCGCTCCCATCATGCTGTTTACGAATTCAATCTTCACCTTGATTCCTCTTTCAATCGCGGCGTTACTGTTACCGATATTCCCGTCGAGCAAAAAATTACTTGGAACACTAAATACGGGCAGGCTCACCCGATGGACATTCAAAATGGTTTTGAAATTGCAAAGCGTGAAGGTAAAATTACCGAATCCGACGCACATCAAATTCGCACTTTTCTAGCGTTGGTTCGCAATGGTATCTCTATCGACGATGCGATCGCCCAAACTCAGGTTAATTTCGATTTGATCGATATTTTGGCCGAAACTGGACTCAAACATTTTCATCGTCGCTTATTTGAAGGTAATTACGATATTCACCAGATTCGTTGCGATGGCGATAACTGTTCTCCCCAGAACAACTAACAACTAACAACTAACAAAGTTGAAGTAGCGAGTAGCGAGTAGCGAGTAGCGAGTTTTTAAGTTCATTATTGCTTCTGTTTCTTCTGAAGAAATCGAATATTATATAGCTCAAAAATAGTCACGAATCAATAGTCTTTGATTAACAATTTAATTAATTTCAAGTGCAGAGAATAAATACTTGTTTAAAACTTGCTACTTGCTACTTGCTACTTGCTACTTTTAACGAAGTTAAAAATGATCGATCCAATTCAATTATTACAATTTTTCTTAGGATTTAGCATAGTTTACGGCTTTGCTGTTCTCATTTTTTCTGGATCTGGCTTCAAAAAAAATCAGTTAGGAGCGGGGGCTAGATACGCCAATCGATGGGAAATTTTAAATGCTTTTCGGACTGCCAAAAAACAACTCTCTCGACCCAGAGTCGATGCTTATTGTTTGCATATTGGCAGTTTCGATCGCTCTATTTTAAAAGGTATCAAAGGACTGCTAGCCGAACTGTTAGTTTTCGCCACTAAAAAATTACCTGCTTTATTCATTCCTTATGCCAATACTTGTATTGAGATTCTAGGTAAAGCCGGGACTGGTAAAACCTTTTTGCTCAATCTGATTTTAGCCAGTTCAATTGAAGCTCATCGCCCTCTCGGTCTTTACGATAATAAAGCTGGTAGTGATGGCAGAGATGGACAAATCTCTTTTGTCGCTCCCTACGCTAAAGCTCACGGTTTTCAATTAGGGATTATTGCACCAGGGCGCGACTACTCTAATGCGATCGTCAATCTCGTTCAACAAGTGATTAAAACTCCCACTGATATGACTGGAGCTAGAACTATGGCTCGTGGTTTGCATCGCTGTCTCAGAGCGATGCACGGTAAAACTGATGGCTTCTTTGGCCCGGCTGGGGAAAGATTGTTGGCTGGTTCTTTTTTGTTGGCCAAAAATACTGACTACCCAGATATTGCCACCGCTTTTGCGATTCTTACTTTACCCGATCTTACTTCAAGGCTAGCTTATGCGATTTCCCTACCCGATCATCCCTTTGTTGGTTTGTGGCAGCAAATTGGTTTCAAACAGTTAGTTAGCGTTGAATCTGCCCCAAAGACTGCTTCTAATATTATCGCCGGGGCAAGCGACGTAATTCTCGACCTGATTCAAGAGGATCTCCTCTCAAGTTTTATTGGCGATTCTAATACCGATTTATATATTAAGGGCAAACAACTGCTTGTTTTTGTTGGTGATGACAGCCGCGAAGATGTTATCGCTCCCTTTTTATCTACCTACATGAGCTGTTTTATCGCTCTTAACTGCTCCGATTATCGTGATGAAGGTATCGTTTTGAGCGTTGACGAAGCTGAAGCGGTCGGTCATTTTGATGGCTTACCCAAACATAGCAATCGCTATCGTTCCAAAGGCCTTTGCACTATCCTTTCTTATCAAACTCTCAATCAATTATATAAGTGGTACGGGAAAGAGGGTACTCGAGAAGCCCGAGCCAGTATTGGCAATCGAATTTGGCTCAACCCCGGCGATCCTGAAACTGCCGCAGAAATGTCCAAGTATTTGGGCAAACAGGAAGTTATCGTTAAATCTCAAACTCAAACTCAATCTTCAAGTACGGGCAGTTCTACCACTACCTCAGAGCAAGTTCGAGAAGTTCCCCTCAAGCGTCCCGAAGAGTTTACCCTTGACGGTCGTTCGGTATTCACTTATATTAATGCCGCTTTTGCTTCTGGTTCTAAAGCCCATCGCCCGATTCAAGTTGAAGGTTTTAAAGCATCTCCACAAGACGTTAAGAAACAGGAAATCTACAAAATTGCTTGGTTCGACCAAATCTTACCTCAATTGCAGCGCGAACATCAAGCTCAAAAGAAAGATCTTGGTGCCGAACTGATCGCCCGCATTAAATACGTCGAACAACTTCTGCCTTTACCTCCGACATCCGATGATTCAGGCCGACTTTCCTCCGAAAATACAATCGATTCATCTAACTCTACTGACTCAAATGACGATGGCGAAAATAATAGCAATCTCGTATCCCAGGCGATCGATTCATCCGACGATCTTGATTTTATACCGTGACTTTTCTTAATATAGATTAGATAATTTTAAAAAATATGGCTGTAGTAGTTCCTGAAACCTTAAGCGATCGAGCTTCTCGTGGAGAACAAAGATTGTTTGAAGCACTCCGTTCGGCGTTGCCAGATTCTTTTTATGTTTATTACGAACCCGATTTAAAAAGCTCGCGCCCCGATTTTACGATTATTTCTCGAAATTTTGGGCTTTTAATTATTGAAGTTAAAGGTTGGCAACCGAGCCAAATTCTCAACGCCAATAACAACTCTTTTACAATTAAGTACAGATCTTCTATCGAAGGATTTAGAATCGAGAACGAAACATCTCCTTTAGAACAAAGTCGCGGTTACTTTCGCGACGCGCTCGATCGCTTCAAAGAATTTTCGATATTAACCAATCCAAGCGGAAAATATCGAGGCAAATTAGTCTTTCCCGTCGGTTACGGGGTCGTAATGTCGAATATTTTGTTCAAACGCGCTCAATCCGATAATATTCACGCCATATTAGCTCCACCGACCGTAGCCTATCGCGACGAACTCATTAACTGGGAATCGATCGATGCCGATCGCTTAGTTTCCCGTCTCAAGCAAATGTTTGCAAAGACTTGGAAATTCAGACCTTTAACCGACGATCAATTCTCTACAATTAGAGGTGTTTTGCACCCGGAACGTTCCGTTAAAACACAGCTTGCTTCAGCCAATAGCGTTCCGCCCGATATCGAACTTCTCCCCGATAGTTACGTTATTAAAACTCTCGATCTCGAACAAGAACGTCTGGCAATGAAAATTCGTTGCGGACACCAATTAATTCATGGCGTGGCCGGTTCTGGCAAAACTATTATCCTCATTGCTCGAGCTAAATATTTAATCGATCGCTATCCTCAGAAAAAAATTATCATACTCTGCTTTTCTGCTACTTTAGCTGCTGGGATTCGCAGCACCCTCGCCAATGATACTTTCAATCCTCAATATGCCCAAATTCAAGTCCTGCACTTCCACGATTGGGCTAAACAGATTTTAGGTAAGCTGCCAAATCCTCACTCAGTTAATGGTAACTACAATCACGTTTTAGGCGAACTTTTAATTCAAGCTATTTCTCAAATGAGCGAAACCGCTAAATGGGACAGTATCCTCATTGATGAAGCCAGCACTTTTGAAATTAATTGGTTTCAATGCTGCGTTAATGCACTGATTGACCCTAAACATGGTGATTTGTTAATCGTTGGCGATGGACTGCAAAAGATTTATCGTCGTCGTCATTTTACCTGGAAGTCTCTCGGCATTGAAGTAGCTGGTGGCGGTAGAAGCAAAATACTCCGCCAAAACTATCGCAATACAGCTCAAATTTTGGCATTAGCTTGGAGTGTCGTTGAGCCGATCGTACCCCAAAAAAGTCAATCTGAAACTGCTTTTGCGATCGTCTCACCTACCGACGCTGTTCGTAGTGGCCCTCTACCTATACTCCACTTAAGCGATCGCCATCCCCATCAGATCGCCAGATCTCAACGCAAATCCCGCGATCTTGAAATTGCTGGCGTTCTTCGTCGAGTTCAACGCTTCATCGAGCAAGGTTTCCGCCCTGAAGATATTGCCATTATCTACCATCGATTGCAACATCGAGATCGTCCTTTTTTCAAGAAACTAGTTGATGGACTAAATCAATCCAACTATGGTAGCTACTGGGTTACCGAGTCGCGGGAATCTAAAAAATCGTACGATCTTCGATTTCCCGGGGTCAGAATTTTAACCGCTTCTTCCTCTCTTGGTTTGGAGTTTCGAGCTGTTATTATTATTTGGCTCGATCAGTTTTCTTGTACTGATTCTGATTTTGAAGTAGATTCCGATGAAAGACAACTGCTTTATGTCGCGATGACTCGAGCTACAAGTTGTTTGTATCTTTTTTCTGCTCAATCTAATCAGTTTATCGAACAAATTGCTGCATCTCAACTCGTCGAAATCGTTCGCTACTAGTGCTTTTGATCGATTTCTTCTAAGGCGTAGTTAATCCAAAAGACTAGTTCCATCGATTCTGCCTCGACAAGCACTTCTCGAAGCGGTGAGATCGCACTTTCTTCTT
>JASJCW010000124.1 GCA_030065265.1 Prochloraceae cyanobacterium | reverse complement strand
CAGGTATCTTTGGCGAATTCTAGTAGCCTAAAAAAGAGTGCGAATTAAGCGATAGCATCATGATTCAAGGCAGAATTCCCGAAATTACTATTAAATTTAGCGACAAACCAGAATTACCCACTGAAGGTAAAAAAGTAACGGTGGAAATTCAGGGAGAAAACAACGTTACCGTTAAAGCTGAAGTTAATCGCAAAACGTTGAAAAAGCAGGTGGCTAAGATGGATGAATATGACGATTGGGTAGGTGCGCTGTCAGGAAAGATTGCCCAGATTACCACTGAGGGAGTGATTGAACTGGAAGGGGCAGGACTACAAGTTTTTGAGAAGAAAAAGAAAGAACCCAAACCGACAGAATCAACGGCGGCTTGATAATTGGTGATAATATTCGCGATCGCGACTTGGGGTCAGAAGGGCGATCGCTTTTATTCAAGAATCAGTAAGTTCAAATGCAGCCATCACATGAGATGAATTAATAGAAACATTGGTTCTTGAAGTTGGAGCAACAAAAACTTTATGACTCTGAACCTCTTCATCAACTTGACAATCTTGAAGCGTAGCATCTAGCCAAATATTGCCATTAGCATCTTGCTTGATACTGTTGATATATTGGATAGCGATAATATCACCTGTTATCATCAATAAACCAAAATGCCAGGAATCATCGAGCATCCTGCTAGTAAACCAAGCTGGTAACAGTTTGATATATTTTTCAATTTCGTATTCTCGCTCAAGTTCGGGGTATTCAATTTCATAATCTTGTTCGAGCTTTTTAACGTTATCATCCATTGTTCATTTACCTCTTTAAGCGATCGATCGCTTTAATTTAAAGAGACAAAACCTGGCATCGTCAAACTATCGATCATCCCACAGCTCTTATCAAATAAAAGCTCAATCCTGCCCGTGTCGCCATGTCTAGCCTTAGCTAAGATTAGCTCCAAGATATTTTCAGCAGGAGAATCGGGATAGTAATATTCATCCCTGTAGGCAAATAGAATATTATCCGCCACCATTTCAAGGATGCCAGACTGCGATAAATCGCTCATCATGGGACGCTTATCCTGTCGCTGTTCAACTCCTCGACTGACTTGAGATAGAGCTAGAATTGGGGCGTTAATTTCCCCAGCTAATTTATACAATCCTCGCGCCACATCTCCCAAGTCATAACTACGATTACCCGATGGCTTTTCCCCTGCCATCATCTGTAGATAATCTACTACTATTAGCCCTAGATTGCCTTCTCTGGCTTTAATCCTGCGACATTCTGAGGCAATGCCAGCCACAGATATCCCGCGATTATCATTGATAAAGATTGGTAACTCGGCACATATTTCCAGAATTTTAGTAATCGATTCTATCTCCTGCTGATTCAGAGATATTTTGCCTGCACGTTGTTGGCGAAGGCGATCGCCCCTGATTTTAGATAATTTATGCTGGTGGAAGCTGCGCGATTCGGAGATTAACGACCACAACCGATACTGTAGTTGTTTTTTAGTCATTTCGAGACTGAAATAAACCGCAGGTAGTTTATGTTGGACTGCCATCTGTAAAGTAAAGAAATTCGCGATCGCACTTTTTCCCATTGACGGTCTGCCAGCCAAAATAGTCAGCGTTCCTGGCTCAAAGCCCACCATCAAATCATCCAAATCATATAGACCCGTCTCAAAGATAGGATTATTACTTTCAAGCTCATTGAAACAATCAATAGATATCTCTGCGATGCTTTGGGTAGTATTATTCCCCAGGCGATCACTTATCTTGAAAATTTTCTGTTCCGATTCATCCAGCACAGTTTCTAGTTCTTTAAAATTCTCATATCCCAAGTCTACAATCTCATGCCCTGAACTAATTAACTGACGACGGACATATTTATCCATAATCAGCTTGGCATAGCGGTCAACATTCACTGCCGACACAGTACGATTAAGCAATTGTGCCAATCTAGCTGTACCACCTACTTTATTGATTAACTGGCGATCGTTTAAATAGTTGCTGACAGCCATATAATCCGTCGGTTTTTGCTGCCGATAAAGGGTTTTAGCAGCCCGATAGATTTCTTGATTGGATTGAAGATAAAAGGCTTGGATGGGCAAATTTGCTTCAATTACAGATATTGCCATTGGATCGAGGAGGATTCCCCCTAAAATTGCCTCTTCTGCCTCGATACATGCGGGGATGGGTTGGTCGTTCATTTACCAGTCCTCCTCATTGATTTCGTCATTATTTTCAGGATTTTGGTTTTTCTGGCGTTGGTTAAGTTCTTCAATTTGCCGTAACATCTCCAGCCTTCTTTGTTCGAGATCTGGGTTTTGCTGTCGTGTCAGTTCTTCAGCAGCTTTTTCATTGGCACGTTTGATTGCTTCATGTTGTTCCTTAGCTTTGGCGATCGCCTCACGTCGTTGTTGTGCCAGACTCTTTTCTTGTTGTTCGGGTGGATTGTCTAGTAACTGGTTGAATTCTGCTTGCTGCTGCCGATATTCTTCCGAGTTATTTTTGGGTTTTTCTCGCGGATTGTCGTTTAAATCTGGTCGGTTACGATTTCTTTCAGCTTGAAATCTGGCGATCGCCGCCCGTTTTTGTTCGAGGGTGTAGGTTCTGTTTCTAGATCCGTGAGGTCTGCTTTGCCGAGATTTTTCTTTGTTCTTTGATTCTTGGAATAACTTGTAGTAGATCTCCCATCTGTTTTGCTTGGCAGCATTCTTACTGGCTAACCACGCTTCGAGATCGTTAATTGGCTTTTCTAGGTTCTCTGTCTTCTTCCGAACAAAATTGAAAAAATTTTCGCGCTCGCCTTCTGAGAGAGTCTGTTTAAAGTCTGCATAAGTCTGAAGAGTCTGAGGCGATTTAAAATTCTTATCTGGCGGTGTTTCTGGCGGTTGATTTTCGCAAATTTGAGAATCCAGTCTCATTTTTGAGAATCCAGTCTCATTTTTGAGACAACTTTCGCATTTTTGAGAATCCAGTATTATTTTTGAGACAGCTTGCTCATTTTTGAGATCGGCTTGTTTTAGCTTGATATTTTGCTCTTTTGCCTGGGCTGATTTAATCTGGGAAGCTCCAGTTAAATTTCTGATGCTAAAGCCTTTATCTTGAATATCGAATATCTGTAGCTTCTGAAACTTGGCGATCGCTCGATAAAACGTAGCTCTGGAGCAGTCACATTTACTCATCACGTCTAGAGAATCAATGTCTTGATAACGATCGCCCCAAGGGTCAATCTCTACTAGGTAACTCCAGATTCTCCATTCCGCAGCCGTCAGTTTTCCTTTTCTCAATTTGGTAGTTATTTCGCTAGTTAGAGGGTAAAACTTTCCTTGAATCTTAGTTTGTGGCATAATTTATCTACGGCTAGAAAATTTACATAGCAAAGCGCGCCACCTATCTCAATAGAGAAGGCGGTGGATTAGGAATCAAAAAGCAGTTGTTTAACGGTTCACAATGTTAAAGGCAACTGTTTTTCGCTTTATATAGGGGTATTGTAGAACGATCGCGGCAGATAAAACAGCATTACCTCCAGGATTTTTGGCAATTTCTTGCCTGATGATGAATTTCTATCGTGTTTTCAGCTGATTCGGTAATAGTACGCCAATTGGTACTGCGGGGATTTGGCTGACTTTTACGCCGATTTGCGGGTTTTGTCATCTTTTCTTCGGCGTGGAGACTCTCAGTTTTACTGATGAGAGGAAACGCCGTCCTCCAATGTCGATTTGTGTACAGTATTCTGAGATAATATATTTAGTTAGCAAGTCGCAGTGACTTTCAAGCGCGGGTGAAACTCCCAGTAGTAGGACGCTCTAGTTAAATGTCTAGACCTAGCCTCTACAAGCAAAGGGTTTGGATTGAGCGAAACAAAATTGAAAAACATAGCTAACTAAATCTAAATTAAAAGTATGCTCAGACCCAGAAATGGGCGAGAGAGTAGTGTGTGTTTGGCGCACCGTGGGTGCTGGCTGTGCTGTCCAGGCTCGTAGACAACGGTTAACCGTGAGTCCCTCCCAGAATCCCTCACGGGAGAGTGATGGGAGTCGTCAAATATGTTTACAATCTCTGGCTAAAAAAACGAGATTGGCGTTATCTGCTCGATTCGAGATATAAGGTAAAGAAGAAATCGCCCTGGTGCTATATGACCGCCGTAAAATCTAACCTTCAGAAACTAGAAAGTCTCGTCAAATCAGCCACCAACGCTCGCCAGCGTAAAATGTATCAGTCTTTGTTGGATAAGGCTCGTCAAGATTTGCAGTCACGATCTGCTACTGCTACTGCCAACTCGAACTCTTCGCAGGCAGCAGAATCAAAGGCAGATGAGGTGCAGCGCGTCCGCGCAGCTTCTTCGACAGAAAAGCCAAAGCAGAGTCAACCAACAGAAGAACAGGCATTGCCGCATCCCAGCACTGAAGAGCGGGTCACAGTAAATGATGTAGCTGTAGCCAAAGCCGATCTTGATGAGCGAAGTGCCGAACTTCAAAAAGCTGCTCAAGATTCCTCTGACAAAATCTCATCTAAGGGGCAGCCTGTTACCGAGCGACCAACTATCTTTCAAGCGATTGGTTTGGTTCGGTGTGTAGCCCAAATTGAAGAGGAGCGGCTAACGATCGTCATCGACGGTCAGTCATACGAGTTAAGAAGAAGTTACGGGCGTAGTAATAAGCAGTTTGGATTACTCAAGCAAGATATCTCACAGAACGGCTCTAGAGAATTATGGCTGCGGGTTTATCCTCAAGTCGTTCATGATTCCAACAGCCAAAGAATTCGTTATTGGTTCGCTCTGGTCAAAGTTTATCTCGATGAGTCACAGTGTTCTAATCTAGCTGATGGTTTTGTCTTTCGCGGTATTTGGCAGCGCGTTCCTTACTGTAGTGAGCCTGTAATTACGATTTATCGCAACATCAATAATCTCAAGTTTTATCAGAGGCTACCGTCGATGAATAAAAGGGCTTTTGTCAGACCCCAGGCTTTTCCCATAGTTTGGTCTGCCCCCATCGAGCCATTTCGCTATCACCCCAAACTAGATGACGACCAGCAGATGCCCTGCTACTTTGTCCAGGTAAGAACGGTCTTCTCTGATGGTGGGTTTGAGGTAGTAGAAACAATTGAAGAGCCGACGTTAGAGATTCCCAAATATATTAAACCTGCGAAGAAAAAGAAAAATGCCTTGCCTCGATAGTTTTAGTTCTCTCTGGCTGCTTCTGGATTAAATAAAAGAACGGAACAGCGTGTTGCTGCCTTTGCTAGCCGATCATCTAAAGTTACTAAGGGTAATCCCAATCTGATTGCTAACTCTAAATATGCTGCATCATAAGATGCTAATTCTTGTTCTCTTCCCAGAGTTATTGTCGCTCCTAAAGCTTTCGCACTTGTTTGAGAATCAATAGAGATGGGCAAAGACTGAATTAAATTAATCGCACTTACAGTCTGAGTAGAGGTCATTCGATTTCGCCTTTCTGCCACCAGTAAAGTGTTAGCAATTTCTAGAGTAAAAATTTCAGGGACAAAAGCTTCAGCATCGGGCATTAATGCTAGTACTGCATTGGCATAATCGTCGTCTTCATCGACTAAACACCAGCTAATAGCCACCGAACAATCTAGAACAAACTGAATCAAAACCGTCGTCCTTCTTCTTTCATAGAGCGAAGAGAATCTTTATCCATTGCTACTTGTTTTCGCAGTTGTTTCATTCCTGCTATTGTTTGTTCAATGGATTTTCTGGTGATAGGTTTTCCCCAGGCATTGTAACGGAGTTGTTCTTCATTTGATGAAGGTTGAAATACCACCATCACATCTAATTCCATGTCTTTGATTTCTGGTGGCATTTGTACTGTTAACAATCCATCTTCACCCACATGAGTTTTTAGTTGTATACTCTGCACAATTTATCCTCTATCTTTCGTGACGTTCTCCAGACACCGAATCAAAGATTACGGTGCTGGCTTCCCTGGACTCACGACCAGGTATTCCTGCGTAGCACTTGCCTAGATTAGCAAAGCCAAACTTTGTCAACCCCTGGTAGTACGCTCTCAGCAGGCAGTTTCCAACGGCTCGATTGGATATGCCGAAATAAATTCGGCATCCCTCTCGCCCATTCCCGTGCGTCCCACGGTACGAGTTTTTAAAATACTCCTATTTACGGTGTATATTTTACGCAACCACCGAGCCTCCAATCGAGACTATTTCTTGGTTGCAACCCTTTATATACAATTTTCTAGGTGCGTTGCTAGCTTTAGTTTTTTGTTGATCCGATCTTCGGTAACTAGCGACCCATTGATACGCTCAAGAGGATTATACAACAGCTATAACCCTTGCTATATAAAGATTCTTGTCCAAACTGTAACCTATTACTGCTCAACCTTGCCCCTGCTTTCATCCCGACGTTGAACCGCAGGTCAACGCGGGGCTTCTCGCAGGGAAGCTAAATATTTACATCAATTGGTAAGTTTTGCGCTTGGGGTTTGGCTGATTTTCACAAATCAATGGTTTTTAATTGACGATAAATGGTCACTCCAACCTATAAGTCTTCGCAATTCAAATCATCAAAAAAACCTAATTTTCTAACCTATCAGGGATGCTCTGGCAGACCATTAAGGATATACCAGTAGATTTCTGTGAGTAGATTAGTCCTGTGATAGACCGTTAAGGGTATCTCACAACTTCTCAAACTCTCTCTCCAGAGCAGGAGTTTTAATCCCTTTAGGTACAAAATAGAACCCATGGGTTCATTAATTACCAAAGCATCCAAACTCAGCATTTTGAGAGATATTCAGAAGAATCTCGTTTCAAAATAAAGATGACCCTCATCTACTTCATCTTGAGTGAGCGACTATATCTAGAGTCTCGCCGTTTTTCCTACGTTGCTTCCCAGCAGCGCGTATTAATACAATTGTACAGTTATCTGCTAGCCCACTAAACCCTGATTGGATTTTTCAAAAACAGCGAGATGCAGGTTTCACTTGGGTTGGCAATTTATGAACCCTAAGGGTTCGATATTATATCTACACTAACGTTAGTGTAGATATTTGATATTAATAATCTTTTTCCCAGTAGCGAACGGAATAATTTTAGCGAAGCGATGCCCCAAGGCCAAAATTGTGTAGTGAGTACAACATTTTTTTGTAGCATCAGTTTCACCGAAAAAGGAGCTACTGGTCAAAAAAAGTAGATTCGGCTGGGTGGAGGTAATTAGAAAAGCTTTTGAAGTTGAGCAACCGCGATCGCACTGGACGCACCTATGAATCGGTGGGTTTATATCCCTCACAGATGATGGTTTTACATGAGGAGCCAGCTAATCCCGATCCTGAACCAGAAATGGTCACAGCGTAAAGCAGAAAACAACTTTCAAGAGTGAAATTGTGGGACAGTTTGTTTTAATCTGGAGATGTGTAACAAAACGTCCTATATTGTTAGACCTTTTTTGATACTTACGTATTAATGACTATTCAGAACAAAGTTACTAATGCATCGAGCGATCGCGAGTTAATTTTGATTTGGCTCGGCGGTAAATCGGAGACGACCCAGATAAGTTATCGCTCGACGGTGGAGAAGTTCATCGAGTTTATTGCTAAACCCTTGGCTGAGGTGAAGTTAGAGGATTTGCAGTTATGGGAGCGGGGATTAAAGGCTCGATTTAAGCTTACCACTGTGGCGAACAAAGTTTTAGTAATTAAGTCCCTGTTTAGCTTTGCGGTGCAGACGGGCTATTTAACCTTGAATGTGGGCAGCTTCATTAAGCCACCAAAGACTAAAGATGCTCTGGCGGAGAAGATTTTAGATGAGAAGGATGTCAGGGGGTTGATTAAGTATGGGGTGAAGAATGAGCGCGATCGCTTGATGCTATTGTTGATGTACGGCTGTGGCTTGAGGGTGTCGGAGGTGGTGGGGCTAACTTGGAATGATTTAAAGCCTCATACCAATGGTGAGGGTAAGTGTACCGTCTTCGGTAAGGGTAGTAAAACTAGGGTGGTGATAATTCCCGATTGGCTCTGGGCGAGGCTCAAGGAGTTTGAGAAATACGAACGGGTCAATCAGTACGTCTTCATTTCACGCAATCACAATAAGATGAATCGCTCGGTGGTGCATACGATGATTAAACGGGCTTGTAAGCGGGCGGGGATTGATGAGAGGACATCGGCACACTGGCTGAGACATTCCCACGCTAGCCATAGTTTAGAAGCTGGTTGTAATTTGAGGTTATTGCAGCAGAGTCTCGGTCATGCCTCGGTGACTACTACTGAGAGGTATCTGCATATAAGTCCTGATGCTGGCAGTAGTCAGTTTATTGAGTTTTAAACACTAAGAAACCCTCAATACAGCTTCTAAACACGATATTGAGGGCTAAAAATCAAATTAGTGATTTATTGACTATCTCGATTCTTCATCATTACAGGTACAAGCACCTGTATCAATTTGGCGATCGCGCCTATCAGAACAGAAATAGATAAAATGATCGTCATTGGGCTGTAACCATCAGGGGAAACCGCAGGATTAATATTCTTAGGCGGTTGATCTGACGGCGTGACTAGAGTTTGATTTTGTTCCATAATTGGGTTTTATTGTTTGGTAAACCCAAAATCTAAAATCCAAAAAACAGCGAGTTTGATTGTTTTAGGCTCCAAGAAGGGAATCCTAAGATTAATATTAAAAATCAAATTAACTTAAATTTTGAGAAATCAGATTTTGGGAATTGTCAATGAACTCTCCATTTGCGGTGGAGGGTTCATATATATAATTCCCTTTTTTTTTTAGAAACATCACCTTTTTTCATAAAAACCAAAAAAAAATATCAGAGATAATTCTGAACTTTTTGGGAAATTTACATTTTTATTGGTAAAAAATACGTAGCAACTATCTTATAACTGTTGACATCTCTTGAATAGACAGTTTTTTGTTTATTGCAAATATAACTTCTCTACCTATCACGGATATCCAAGGTTACCTCAACATTAATATCTCTCTCGCTCTGATTCAGCACCTTAACCCGTCGTACCTTCCCACGATAAGGAGAATAAACGCTAGTTAACTGCTCCAATTCCTCATCAACCTTATCTAGTTGAGACTGTAGCGATGTGATTTGGGTCTGCTGTCTCTGCATCAGAGTTTGATAGTCTGATACTTTTAGGCTGTGTTCGTACTGCTGTTTTTGATAGTTGAGTTTGGCTTCATCGAGTCGAGCGATCGCTTTCTCCAAATTAATCGAAGCTTCTAATTCCCGTCGCTTTAAATCTGCTAATTGCTGCACTTTCTCAGATTCAAATACTTGAACGTGCCAGGGGTCTTTGTGGTAGAACGAATGGTCAAAATTCTTTACCTGACGGGCGATCGCATCTAACTGAAACTGTGCCTGTTTGAGTGCTGCGAGTTCTGATTGAAACTTGGGTTCTGGGACGGGTTTTAGTTCTCTCAGGGGCAATCTGGCGCGGGTGAGAGAAGCTTCTAATCTCTGTTTTTTGGCTTGTAGTTTGGTTCTTTCGGAAGTGCGATCGCTGATAACATCCCCTACATTAATTCTCTGACCTTCCTCTACCTTTAAGTCTGACAGTTGGCTTAAAACTAGGGTGATGGTGTGACGGTTACGTTTATAGGTGGTCTGCTGTTCGGTGACTGTTGAGTTTGCCTGTAAGTCGGTATTGTTGGCATTGAGGAAGGCATAAACCCCAATGCCTAAGAGTAGGTAGCCCAATAGTTTGTAAGTAGACGGTTGCAATTAAATATAAGATAGAAAAGCTGAGAAATGAGTAAAAAATGCCTGCACCACTAAGAGTAAAACTAAGTTGCTTGGAAGAAGAAACATTAGGGGAATTACAGAAAGCAAGCTCAGTGCCTTATCGGACTCGTAACCGAGCACAGATGCTGAAATTAAATGCTCAAGGCAGAAATGCGCCGGAAATTGCTCAAATATTTAATTGTCATGAACATACAGTCAGAAAAACCATTAAACGTTGGAAAGATCGGGGTTTAGTAGGTTTGTGGTCCTCTTCGGGAAGAGGAGCCAAACCAAAGTGGAAAGCTGAAGACATGGAATACATAGAAACCTGTCTCCAGGAAGAAGAAAGAACCTACAACAGTATCCAGTTAGCCCGCAAACTCAAGCAGGAAAGAGCGGTCAATCTAAGCAGCGATAGATTGCGAAGAATCTTAAAAAAAAAAGATATCGTTGGAAAAGAACTCGACAAAGCAACAAGAAAAAGCAAAATCAACAACTAAAAGAGATTAAGAAAGCCGATCTAGCCATGCTGAAAATGGCAGCGGTCGAAGGAGACATAGACTTGAAATATTTAGATGAAGCAGGGTTCTGTCTGTGGAGTCCAGTAAGCTATAGCTACAGTCAAATTGGCCAGCAAAAAGTAATGGAGCAAAGTCGCAAAAGATATGGTTCGAGAATCAGCATTTTAGGTTTATGGCAAGAGGGAGAAAGTTTTGAATATGGTCTGGCCCAAGGCGGCTTCAACAGTAAAAGCTATATCAAAGTCATGGATTGGATAGCGCAAAAAGCAGCCTCTTTATTCCAAGAGACAGGAAAACTAACTGTCGTTGTCCAAGATAATAGTCCCATACACAAGAGTCAGGAAGTTCGCGCCTCTTGGTCACGTTGGTCAGAACCAGGATTACTGCTGTTTTTCTTACCCGCTTATTGTTCTGATCTCAATCCAATCGAAACACAGTGGCATCAACTTAAAGCTCATGAAATTGCGGGGCAAATGTTTGACAATGAGTATGATTTAGCAATGACGGTGATACAAGGAATGGAAAACCGAAGTAAAAGGGGTAATTATCACTTAGAGCGTTTTATATTTAATTCCGCCTAGCTACTTAAGTTCGCTTCATCACAGTTCACCATTGTTGGTTATCTGCTTCTGTCTTAGTCTATTGGGTGGGTTTTGGGTGCGTCACCTTTCGGTGCAACGAAGTGATCTGGGTTCGGGTAGGGCAATATTATTTCTCTAAAAGTAATAAAGAGTCAATCGAATCTAAAAGCTTTACCAAGGATTTTAAGACTGAGATTAATTAGGTTTGAATTTAACCGTGATTGAAGGACAAACCTGTTTACTAGATACTGGTATTTCATTAATTACTTTTTTTTCTTTTCGGTCTTCTGGTAATTGAGAATCTAATTTTTTTTTCTCTTTTTCGCTTAAAATAATAGGAATAAAAGTATATTTTTTTTCAGTTGTATAAACCTTAGTATAACCATCAGATGACCAATTACCAATAGAATCAATTTCAGCTGATCTACCAAAAGGATAATAAAATGATGAACCGTCAGGTTTGCCTAAAATCCATAAAAAATATGTTTTATTTTTTAAAATCTTAGTTTTTCCTTGTAATGTTATTTGATTGTTTCTACTTTTAATATCTATTGGAACTTCTTGCCCATTTGTATAGTTAGATATTTCTAAAGATTTACAAATTTCTTGGTCTTCAAATAGATCATCATCAGATTTTCCATTGCCAAAAATTTGTGGAATAATAGCAGCAGTAATTATAGCTGAAGAAGTAATTATAGCTGCAATAATAGGTACAATAATAGCTAGTCTTTTTTTATTCATTCAAGTATTTTCCTTAATTAAAAAGAAAGTTTAGATCGCACTATCCTAACCTCGATCATTCCCATCGCATACTGTTCCTTCAAAAATCCACACGGCAAAACTGACCCAAACTAGCTATTTGAGTCGAAAATATTCATTTTTTAGTCACTTATTTCCTATTTACTTCCGAATTATGCTCTTGATAGAGGCGTTCGAGGTTCTGATGAACCCCTTCTAAACTTAGGGAATTCCCTAACTTTTTACTCGTCTCCAGCAATGCGGATAAAAACTCTGTAACCCCCTGAATACCGAAGATAAAGTGACCCAATGCCCACAAGAAACAGTAGAGTTCGTCGCTCATTTCAACTGTATATGTCTGCGTTGGTTGGGGTAAAACTTTTTCCTCTTGCTGGGCGATATATTCCTCAATGGTTCTCCCCGTGATTTCGTGAGGTTGGTAAGTCTCCACAATCTCGCGCCAGATTCTCACTCGTTCGCTGCCCCTAATATGGGCTAATTTCTCCCCTTGATTGACATTTTGGGGTAAGACATCAAAACCATTGGCTAACAGCTCCATAACTACGTCGGTGGCTTTAATAGTGTCGTCTATCTGCCAGTAGCTTACTCCCAGCTTTTCACGGCAGTAGTGGTCAAAATTCCTGTGCGTTTTTTTGTAGAGCTTTTTGAACTTGATTTGCGCGGCGATTAGTCCCGTTCTGGCGAAGGCTAATTGGTTATTTCTAATCTCAAATGTTAAAAATTCTAAATCAAAATCACCTTCAATTTTGTCGGAAAGGTCGAGAGCCAAATCCTGAAGCTCTTGTATTTCTGGGCGATTGCTGACCTCCACATCATGGTTTTGATAGATGTGGTCAAAGGGATTTGCGATATAACGTAAATTTACTTTATAGTTAGTATTCAATTGTTTGCCTATTGCTTTAAGAGGTTGATAGGTAAATCTGCCTCTGGGTAGTTCCAATTACCTAGGGGCAACCCTCTTTTAATAACTCTAAATAGGACTTTTGGATAGTAGCGTTTCAGGTTGCAGTCTATTTAAAGTAGCTATATCAATGGTTTCAACCTTTGATAAGTTTTTTTGCCAACTCATCACAGTTCACCATGATTGGTCATCTGTTAACTGTCTTAGTCTATTGGGTAGGTTTTGGGTGTAATTTGGGTTCGGATAGGGCGATCGCTACTTTTTCTTTGAGGTCTGCATCCAAATCATCGAAAGTCATTTTGCTCGCCAACTGTATTTTGAGCAAGTCATTCATTGCCATACCGCGAGCAGCCAGCTCCTTAGCCTCTCTTACTATATCTGAATCTACACTGGCTGTAGGTTCTTCTTTCTGTACATAAATATTAGTAGCTTCGCTATCATTTGTATCTTGATTTGTAGCTAATTCATTATTACTAGAAACTGTTAAAGCCCCAGATTCAAAACCATCACGTTTTCCAGTTCTACTAACATGAGAACGTAATGCCCTAACTTGATTAGCTTGGTCATTTGTTAGATAAGCTCTTTGATTTTCATCTTTGTCAGCTTTGATGCCGAGATAGTTTAAGTCATCATAGTAGGTTGACTTTTTTAAATCTAGTTCAGCCATCAATTCATCTGGACGGACTATGTTGTTAGCACTGGAATTCTGGTCGCTCATAGTAAAAAAAAATTTATTTTTCCTGTACATATTATGAAATTTCAGATCAACTTTTTCCGTGATCTGAGTCTGGAAGTCCAGCCACACTCTGGAACATAGGCGAAAAATACAATTCAAGTTTCAGATTCAATCTTTTTGTTGGCAATCTAAACTAAAGCGATCGCCTTAATTAATTCAGTCATTAGTATCTAAAGTTAGGGAGTTAATCGAGCCTAGATATACAAAAACAGCATCTAATGTTACATTGATCAGCTCATAGTTTTAGGGAGTTGTTGACTTGAATTACGCCTTTTCGTCTTTTCGCCTTGGCGAAATTTCGGACATCTGGATATCTATATTTTCGCCATTTCGCCATTGCACCCAGGCAGCAAGGAGGAAATCCACCAATTCGGATTTATCTAAATTGATGCCCGCCCG
>JASJCW010000123.1 GCA_030065265.1 Prochloraceae cyanobacterium | reverse complement strand
TCTGGCATTAACTAAAAGTTCTGGATCTCTAGATAATGTTAGTGCTTCTTGATAGTAATTTAATGCATCGCGCTCATTTTTTTTAACTCTGTTTAAATCCCCCAAACTAAGTAATATTTGAGCTATTTTTTCAGGATTTTTTTCTAGTTTTGCTAGCTGCAAGCTTTCTTGTAATGCCCGCTCTGCTTCGATTAAATTGCCTATTTTTGTGAAAATAATGCCTAATTCTAATAAATTGGCTATTTGAATTTCTTCTGGTTGGTCTGCTAAATCTTGTTTGATTGTTAATAAATTATTTTTAGCGCGATCGTAAAGTCCTAGAGAACTCAAGGAAATTGCTAAATTGATTTTACTTTGATTTTCTCGCTGCTTATCGCCTAATTGCTGATAAACTTTAACGATCTGTTCGTTGGCAGCGATCGCAGCTTCGGAGTTGCCAGTTTTTAAATTGATTTCTGCTAAAACTTCTAAAGAAGCGGCAATTAATTCAGATTTTAACCGATTGTCTTCTAAACTTTCAATTCGTTCTAAATTGGTGGCGATCGCTTGTTTTCCTGCTTGCAGATCGTTAGTTTTTTGATAGACTAAAGCTAAATTTCTTCTAGCATTAATTTCGCCGATAATATCGCCAAACTTTTGATATTGTGCGATCGCATTTTTAAGCTGAGAGATTGCGCGATCGTATTCCTGATTTTGATATAAAATTTCAGCTTCTCGTTCTAAATTATTTCGAGCGGTTTGCTCAATTTTTTCTAGAGAATAACTTATATTGTGACCGATAAAAATACAACAGAAAGTTCCAAAAGACAGTAAGATTTTTTTCATTTTCATTTCAATAAAACTTTAAATTTACTTGCAGAGCAAAAAAATTATTGCTGGCAACTAGAATGAATTGAAGGCAGATTTAAAGGCTTAATAAATTGAGGATTAGCGGTTAAAACGATCGTGCCATCACTTTTGCGCCACCAACCAACGGCTTGTTGGATCGGAGTTGTTGAGACAGTAGTTGGTAAAGTGATTGGTTCGGATTTGCTATTATTAGTTCGATCGGGACGTTGACTCCAATTTAGTAAGCGTCGATTAGTTTCAACAGATTCCCTCGGATTAGGAGCAATACCGCCTTTACCGATAATAGTAAAAGAACTACCCCCAGCTATTGCTTCATTTGCAAATCGACAAGGATCGTTAGCAATAATTTTATCCACATCGACAGGAGACTCGGGTAATGCGATCGCCCCTCGAGAAAGATCGTTATTTAAGCCGATAAAATTAATATTTCCGTCAATACCTAAATTAGAAGAAGCAGCAATAGTTAAAAACTGAGGATAGCCAAAAATAGCATTAGTTCTGATGTTGATATCCCCTCCATCTCCAGAAAAAGCATTAGCAATAATTTGGTTATTTCGAGGGAACGCAACTATTAAAGGAGAATTAATCCTAATATTGCCCCCATTTCCCGAACCTCTTTCTACCCCACCGGTGGTAGAAATGATACTATTGCCTTGCAAGATTAATCGCTCGTTTAAATCGATCGCAATATCTCCACCCTGACTGCTATTTGTTTGGGATGAAATCTGTGCCCCTTCAGTTAAAGTGAGGGTATTTCCGGTTAGATTAATACGACCCCCAGCACCTAAAATAACGCTGCGATCGACATTTCTCGGTCTTTGCGCCAAAGAAAATATCCCAGTACCCGATACTGTATTATTCGGGTTAAACTGCACCACAGCACCTCTTAAATCTATTTCATTGGCAACAATATTCAACTCCCCTGCATTGCCGGTAAAAAAGGTTGCAGTTGAGATTTGCGCTCCACCGGAGAGGGTTAATTTTCCGGTTGTAATTCTTATCTTTCCACCATCAAAAGGGCTATAAGTTTCTGTTGTTATCGTACTCGGGCCCGGAAAACCGTTGCTTACTTGACTCACCCCATCTAAAGTGACCGATTCTGTGGCGTTAATAGTAATATTTCCTCCCGGGCCCCCAGGTATTAATTGACCTTGAAAAAAGGGATTGTTGCTGCCAGTCACGACGTTAATTTGCGTGCCATCGCGAACGATTACCCGTTTTGTATTGATAGTTATATCCCCCGCAGCTCCCGTCGAGCCGATCGTCGAAGCAAATAGACCAGTGGGGACAACACGATCTATTGATGAAGATGATAATTCTACCGATTCTGTCGCATTTATAAACAAATTACCGGCATTGCCAGAACCAAAAGTATTGGTACTGATTTGCGAGCGATCGCGAATGATTAAACTTCCAGTATTAATTCTGGCATCATTTGCATTGCCGGCACCGGCACTAGGGGAAAAGATAACCGCATCAATTAATTCAATTGTGTCAGTTGGGGCGATCGTTTTAGTTTGATTGATATTTAATCTTCCTCCATTTCCCTGACTTAAAGTTCCAGTGCTGATTATTGCTTTTTGGGCAGTTAATTTGTCGGTATTAATTGTTAAGTTGCCACCCGATCCATTGCCAGTAACAACCGTACTAATAATGCTTTTAATATTTGCTAAATTCAAATTTCCAAATGCAATACCGTTGCTGATCGTTTCGGCTGGTCGTTCTTGAATTCCTACAAAATCTAATAATTCTGTGGCAGTAATATCGATATTTCCGCCAATACTATTGGGATTAATACTGGAATTAATCGTTAAAATTCGGGTATCGCCTGTCAGTCTCAATCTATTTGTTTCAATGTTAATATTGCCGCCGTTTCCTATTGCAGTTGGTTGAATGTTAGAAGAGACAATAGTATTGTTGAGGTCGATCGCACTTGCTTTTAAAGCAATATTGCCCCCCTTACCGATTCCTAACGCATCTGCGACAATAAAACTATCATTAAAGCCAATCCCCTCTCTAGCTAACAGCTTGATATCTCCAGAATTACCCGAACTAGAACTTGTATTGATAAAGCTAAATTCCCGTCCTAAAAATGGATTGAATGCGGATCTAATACTTTTTCTCGAATCAATAATTACATCGCCACCATCCCCAGTAAAATCTGGATTTACCCCTGGAGGAAGTTGCAAAGCATTGCTTAATTGGGGCGGTAACTGAGTTAAAATTCCCGAAAGGCGATCGCTGGTAACTATCGGGCCTACTCGAATATTTCCACCTGCTAAAGCAAGATTGGGTTGATATTGATTGGTTAATAATACCTGTCCGTTTGCGGCATTTTCTCCTAACATAACAATGCCCCCGATATTGATATCTGCACTGGTGGGGAAATCGAAAGTAATAATATTAGGAAAAAAATTGTTAGCAACGGGTAAACTTAAATCCCCCGCACTTAAATTAACTCCCGCGCGGATGTCAAGAGTCGGTCTAATATTGGGATTTAGAGATAATAAAGTACCGTCAGAAAGAGTTACTTGACTGGGAATAGAAGCGATCGGATCGGGACTTACAATAGTAATAATTCCGGGAACGTTAACACTTCCTCCGGCTAAAATCTTCAGGGATGCGCCGGTATATTCATTAAAAATAACATTCCCTCGCGAGCGAATAATTGGATCTTTAATACTGATCCAATTGCCTTTAGTTCGATCTAATTTTTCGATGCTAAAGTTATTTCCACTCCAGTAATTACCATCTCCAATTATATGATTAGCACTTCGCAAAACCAGATTTTTACCGGAAAATAAACCACTTTGAGGATGATTTAAAGCAAAAATATCTAATTTTTCTTGACCTTCAACGGTCAGATTTGACCTTGCAGATGCAATAAAAGGTTCGGCAAGACTATCTCTAATTTTGAGATATTTTCCTTGTAAAATGAGATTTTCGCCCGCAAAAAGCTGCCCTTTTAAATCGAGTCGATCGCCAGATAAGAATAAATTTTGACCCGCGCTGAGATTGCCATGATTTGTAATTGTTGCTGAATTTTTGGCAATCGCATTAGTAAATAATGCACCTGGTTGGACTGTCAGTAAACGATCGTTAGCGGGAGCGATCGCACTAAAAGAGCCATTTTCACCTAACTTGATGCCATCTGCTGTCGTGCCGATAAAAGACCCTTTAATATCTAAACTTGCCCCTTCACCAAATAAGATTCCGTTGGGATTAATTAAAAATAAATTAGCATTTCCTGCTACTCCCAATTTGCCAAATATCTTAGAAATATTGCCTCCAGTAACCCGAGTTAAAATATTTCTTACTCCTGCAGGATTAGCAAAATAAACTTCTCGATTTGGAGCAATATTAAATTCTTGAAAACTATGAAATAAATTCGCCCCCCTATTAGCTCCACCTTCAATATTGATTCTAGTTCGATTCGTATCGATAACTTTTGAATTTTCTACCCCTAGAGTCTTGTCTGGAATTAATTGACCTCGGGCTGGAGTTGTAATTAAAAATAGGGAAGATAAACTAATAAATATTATTTTAAATTGGCAGCCTGCTCTTTTCATATTAGTTTAAATATGATACTAAAAAAAGTTTAGAACCGAATCAATGGGGTTCTAAATAATATTTATATCTGGTAGTTTTATTTTTCTGCTAAAAATACACTTAGTAATAGTAATTATTTTATGTATTTTAAAATACATAATATGTAATATAAGCGATATTGTTTATTTTATAGAAAGCGATCGCCATTTTTATTAGTCTATTCGTAGCTGGAAATATTTGTCACAATCTTTGAGTGTGCAGAATCAATTGTAATCTTTCCAGTTTCTTGAATTATCGAAGAATCTTGACTTGTTAAAAAGGGTTTATATTAAACTGGATCGAATCTCAATCTAGAGTTTCATTTATTTAGAACAAATATACTACTATACAGTGGAAGATTTTCAGCAACCACTATATAGTTACTGTTGCGCCTTTTTAACTTCTTTCTATTTCAGCAAAAATCTTCGCTAATATTTCCCCTGCACCCAATTCTCGGAGGCGATCGGCAAGATCTAAGCCTAATTTTTCTGCATCGCTGGGTTTACCGCTAACACTGTCTTTAACTAACTGTTTGCCATCCAAACTAGCTACCATACCGGTTAAAGTGAGGGTATCGGCTTCTATTTTTGTATTGACACCGATCGGAACTTGACAACCCCCTTCTAAAGATCTTAAAAAAGATCTTTCTGCTAAAGTGCGATCGCGAGTTTCGGGGTGTTCGATCGCTTTTATCAATTCTAATATTTCCGTATCGCCTTCGCGACATTCTATGCCTAAAGCACCCTGGCCGACTGCGTGAAGGGATATTTCTGGGGGAATTACTTGATGGATGCGATCGCTCATTCCCAATCTTTGCAGTCCGGCTACTGCTAAAATTATGCCATCGAATTCCCCTTCATCTAATTTACGCAAGCGAGTATTGACGTTGCCGCGAATATCTTTAAAAGTAAAGTGAGGATAATGATAGCGTAGTTGTGCTAACCTCCGTAAAGATGAAGTGCCGATTACTGCACCTTCTGGTAGAGTGTCTAGTTGTTTGTCTTGATATTTAGAGTGGACGACTAATGCATCGGCCGGATCTTCTCTTTCGGTAACGCAACCTAAAACTAAACCTTCTGGTAAATTGGTCGGTAAATCTTTGAGGGAATGTACTGCTAGATCTGCGGTGCGATCGAGCATTTTTACTTCTAACTCTTTAGTAAATAAGCCTTTATCCCCTATTTTCGACAGTGCCACATCGAGAATTTTATCTCCCTGGGTACTCATCGTATCTACTTCAAACTGTCTGTTGGGATAATGTTTTTGTAGTTGTTCTCGTACCCAATGGGTCTGAACCAGTGCTAATTGGCTTTTACGGGAGGCGATGCGAATTGTGCGCGTAGAACTAGAAACTGTCATAGGGCATTATTTTGTAGCACTTCTAACTAGGGTATCGCAACTAGTCCCTGTGCGGGTAATTCCAATTACTTTTTTTTATTTTGTTTGATGTTTCTTGAGACTTTTTGTTACGAAAAAACAGTTAAACTTCAAGATTATTCATTCTCTTGTAACTGCTTATTTTTGATTATTAAATTCAGTAAAATATCGTGTATTTTTAGTTTGAATGTCTTGTGTTTTCGAGCATAAAAAATTATAGAAAAGTAATTAGTAAATACCAAATCTTAGATCTTGAAAAAGCTGCGATCGAAATTACTTATCTCTTCATTGACGTGGTATATATTAGATTACAGCTCAGATAAATAGTTATTTAGTTGCAGGAAAAAAAGATGAAAATCGATCTTAGCGATGATGTTTTTTATCAGTCTTTAATGTTCTTCTGTCGCCTTGCCGCACTACCAATTGTGATTGCTTTGTTTTATCATGCAAGGAATTTTCTTAGTTTTTAAGTACGGCTTTTAATTTTGTAAATTGGGGTAATTTAAGCGATCAAACTTTTCTCATCAATAGTATTATTTTTAGTTAGTTCGCACACTTGAGGCTGAAAAACGTTCTGAATTACTTTGCAATTTCTCCCATTTTGCTTGGCTTTATCCAGTGCTTGTTCGGCTGTCATCGTGAATTGGATTAATTGTTTTTCTCGCTCGGATTTATGAGGTTTAAGACTAGTAATTCCCATACTGATCGTGAGATAATTACTAACCGAAGATTGAGAATTGGGAATTTTTAGGTCGTTGATTTGATTAAATAATTTCTTTGCCAGATAAACAACGTTAAAAATATTTATATTGGGTAAGAGCAAGCCAAATTTACCTTCTCCATAATAGATAGCTAAGTTTGCTTGTTCTTTGAATATTTTTCTCAGAGTAATAGCTATTTGCCGTGCGGATTGATTTGCAGTTATTTTATTTTGAATGTAATATTCTGGAAAAAAATCTACGTCGAATCTAATTAGGGATAACCAAGCTTTTTCTCGGGCTAGATCGTCCCATTCTCTGGCAAAATATTCTTCAAAGATCGGCTCGTTACCCAATCCTGTTACTTCATCTATTCTCAGATTATTTTTGAGTTTTTGATTGGCTTGAATTAGTAATTGATTGACTTGTTTGTGGATTTCCAGATAAGCTAATAATAATTGCGGTATATCTAAGATTTTGTAATTTAGAGGACTAATTTTAACGATAACTGGTTCTTCAAGCGAACTGCTCGATCGCGCCAAAACTATTTGGACTGCATCGACGATCGGAGTATCGATCGCAATTGTTAAATTTTCAATTTTTAGTAAATCCCACAAGTATTTTAGCGAGCGTCTCGAACATAATTCCTCGCTGTAAGGACGGCTCATATACTGCCAAAATTCTCTTTGGGATAACATTCCTAAGAGCCGATTTTTTTCTAATAAAATTATTGCTGGAACTTTGGGATTATCTTTAAAATACTTAATTAGTTTACTGGTTAATTCAGATGATTGTAAATAACAGCCGTGTAAGTTTAATTCTTTGATGGTAGAATCTGGAGCTAATCCCATGGTTAATAATAATTAATCCCTCTAAAAAAATAAATGTTTTGTTAACATCTATAATTACTTAGAAATACATTTTATTTTAACTATTATCATAGAGTTTAATTAAGTAGAACAACATCAGTGAAAGCACTCAAGATCGTCTGTCAATTTAATCGATTTTATGCATTTTCTCTGATTAAGAAAAAAGCTCAGCAATCAAACTGTGACAGTTAGCTTGACAACAGAATGAGATTCGTTATAAAGTCTACTGAATGCAATATATAAATCGATCTCAAAAATCTTAACGCCACTCAAGGCTGTTCGCAGCAGCGTTTGAGAGGCTAACCCCCCAACTGAAGCACCAGTCAGGAAGCTAGAGAAAATTTTATCACTCTAGTCGCCCTAACTGCCTACAAAACATTGGTGAAGGGCGACTAAGTTTTTGGGTCAAACCCTTATCAACTCTTGGAGTGAGCGATGTCTGAAAATTTTATTACGTTTAATTTAGTTGACCCTCAAAAATTCTCTTTAGCTCAATTGCGGGTCGAAGCTGCTATTATGCTTAACGTGCCTTTAGAGCGAATCCAAGAAGTTAAATGTTGGGTTTATCAACTTTGGGTAAAAATAGAAGGTGTTGGCGGTAAGTTTATCAGTTATCGTTGCTTATCGATCTGGAAACAAAAGGCGATCGCAGCAATTAAAAACTGTCAAACTCAAGTAAAATTAGGACAATTTGCTAGTCTGATTCGTAATGAAATTAGCAAATTTGGCCGCTACTACGATCGAGAAACGATCCGAGAATTCCGTTTGGTTTGGAAAGAAAGATTAGATGCGCTAGCAACAGAAGCAGAAGTAGAAGCAGAAGCAGAAGCAGAAGCAGAAACAGTCAGATCTCCCCAAGAAGAAATTGCCATAAATTGGAAAAATGGTTGGTTAGCAATTCTTCCTTATTGTGCAAACCTTGAATTTTTACAAAGATCGGGAGAAGAAATTAAACGACAAAGCCAACAATTTCTAGATTTTCCCGATCTCCTCGCCGATCTGAGAATAGTTTGGCAACAACAAAAACAAAAACTCGATCGCATTGTTTCGTGAAGTTGCGATCGCCGATGCGATCGCAGATTTTCCCAGTTCAACAATTTAGAAATACAGAAGATACTAGCAAGTATTTTCTCCATACTTAAGCGAGTTTTCCCCCAAAAACCCTTCACAAAGCAGTTAAAATATATTGTGAAGAAATGTAAAGAGTATGGAAAATAAAGTAGTAGTTATAGTGGGGGCAACTGGCGGAATCGGATCTGCCTTAACTCAAAAACTAGCACCAACGGGGGCTAAATTAGTCTTAGCGGGGCGAAATACCGATAAGTTAGCAAATCTAGCGGGAGAGGATGTATTAGCCGTTGCTACGGATATTACCGATCCCCAACAAGTAGATAATTTATTCACTCAAGCAGTAGATCGCTTCGGAAAAGTTGACGTTTTGATTAATGCTGCGGGTGCGGGGGTAATGAAACAATACAACAAATTAACCCCAGAAGATTTAGATTTTATGTTGGATGTGAATTTAAAGGGGAGTTTTTATACTACCCAAGCAGCAGCCAAAGCAATGAAAGAAAATCGATCTGGTCATATCTGCAATGTAGTAGGTATCTTAGGAAAACATCCAATGACAATGGCTTCTGCTTATTGCGCGGCTAAATACGGTGTAGTTGGCTTTAGTAAATGCATGGCTGACGAGTTGAAGCGTTACGGGATTAAAATTACTTTATTCTATTTCGGGGGAGTCGATACGCCTTTCTGGGATAATGTCAGTTTAAAGGTCGATCGCAAAAAAATGTTATCTCCCCAAACAGCAGTAGATGCAATTTGGTTTGCTTTAAATGCCGAACCTCAAGCTATACCGATGGAGATTAATATCCAACCTGAGAGTCATATGTTTTTATAAATTTTAAGGGAATGCATATCGATCGCCTTCATTTTTATTTAGAAGATGCTAGAAAATGGCGCGACTGGTTCGTTAAAGTCATGGGTTTTACTGCGATCGCCAGCGGTCAAAATCATCTTACTCATACTGAAGTAGTTAGGAGTGGAGCAGTTACTTTTGTACTTTCTTCTCCTCTGAGTAGATCCAGTCCGATCGCCGCATATTTAGAGGAACATCCCCCAGGAATAGGAGATGTATCTTTCTGTGTCGAAGATATAGAATCGGTAATCGAGCGAGTTGTTGCCAGTGGCGGAAAAATTATCGAATCAATTCAGCAAAAAAAATACCAGCGCGGTTCGTTAAAGTGGGCTAAATTCATTTCAATTGCTAATATCAGCCATACCATAGTGGAAAGAAAGGGCATAACTCCTTTACTACCCGAAGATTGGATCGCACAAAAACAACCACTCTCAGAAAAAGAGCCAAACTTTACCGGCATAGATCATTTAGTTTTAAACGTACCTGCCGGAAATTTGGAAAAGACCGTAAACTGGTATCAAAATGCTTTAGGATTTGTTAAAAAGCAAGATTTTAAGATTGCAACTGCTAAATCAAAATTGTATTCGATCGTGATGGTTCATCCTGCTAGCGCGCTGCAATTTCCCGTTAACGAACCAGGTTCTCCTAATTCTCAAATTCAAGAATTTATCGATTTTAATCGCGGTTCTGGCATCCAACATTTAGCCTTAAAAACTCCTGGAGTTACAAAAATTGCCAAACAATTGCACGAAAACGGTTTATCTTTTTTATCCGTTCCAATTACTTATTACACTCAACTTAAAAATAAATATCCCAATCTCAATTTAAGCGATCGCGAATGGGAAGATATAATTGAATCTAAAATTTTGGTAGATTGCCAACCGAAAGAAATAAATATTAAAGATAGTTTTAATTTACCTTTGTTACTGCAAATTTTCACTAAACCGATCTTTAAAGAACCGACTTTCTTTTTTGAATTAATCGAAAGACGCGATCGCGCAAAAGGTTTTGGAGAAGGTAATTTTCAAGCATTATTTGAAGCAATAGAAAGAGAACAAAT
Organism: Prochloraceae cyanobacterium; assembly: GCA_030065265.1. Lineage (GTDB taxonomy): Bacteria > Cyanobacteriota > Cyanobacteriia > Cyanobacteriales > JASJDA01 > JASJDA01. The sequence goes on along the minus strand of JASJCW010000123.1, from coordinate 3,111 downwards.
TCAACGAGGAAACTTATAAGCGATCGCTCCAATAGGTGAAAAAAACAGCTCTATCGTTCAGGAAGCGAGGGACACAGAGAAATCAAGTTGTTAAACGATCGTGATAATGTATAGATTAGTAAAGATTTAACTGTTATTTGACCGAAAAACAAAAACGTGGAAACAAACCTAACTCAAACGATTCCAAATCGATCGAAAGATTTACCATTTACCCTCCAGCAAGTCAAAGAAGCCATTCCGGCCGAATGTTTTGAAAGATCTACCTGGAGGTCTTTATCTTACTTCTTTTTAGATGTAGGTATTATCACCGGATTGTATTTTATTGCAGATGCGATCGATTCCTGGTTCTTCTGGCCGATTTTCTGGCTGATGCAGGGTACAATGTTCTGGGCTTTGTTTGTGGTAGGACACGACTGCGGACACGGTTCTTTTTCCCGATATAAGTGGCTCAACAACCTAATCGGTCACTTATCTCACGCGCCCATTTTAGTTCCTTTTCATGGCTGGCGTATTTCTCACCGCACGCACCACAGTAATACTGGTAGCATTGAAAATGATGAAAGCTGGTATCCAGTAACCGAAGAAAAATACAATCGAATGGATTGGCTGGAAAAATTTGCTCGCTTCAAGTTAATTTTATTCCTCTATCCTCTCTATTTATTTAAGCGATCGCCCGAGAAAAAAGGCGACCATTTTCGTCCTAGTAGCCCTTTATTTCGTCCTTCTGAAAAATGGGATGTGATTACTAGTACGGTTTGCTGCAGCTTGATGATACTATTGCTAGCTTTCCTAACTTATCAATGGGGCTTGATGTGGCTGCTAAAATACTATTTAGTTCCTTACATTGTCTTCGTGATGTGGTTAGATTTCGTCACTTTCTTGCATCATACTGACCCAGATATTCCTTGGTATCGCGGCGAAGATTGGTATTTTCTTAAAGGTGCATTATCGACTATCGACCACGATTATGGTTTTATTAACGAAATCCATCACAATATTGGCACTCACGTAGTTCACCACATTTTCCATACCATTCCTCACTACCATTTAAAAACAGCAACCGAAGCAGTTAAACCTCTTTTAGGCGAATATTATCGCAAGAGCGATCGTAATATTTGGTCTGCTTTTTGGCGCGGCTTTAACAGTTGCTATTTTGTTCCCAATCAAGGTGGTAAGGTCTACTACCAAAAACCAGCGACAACTCAAAAATAGTATCTAGACGATTCAATTTAACTCTTCAAAATCTCTTGGAGAGTTAAATTATTTAGGATGCAAAATTTTGTTGTTTAATTTTTTCTTAATTGTCGGAACTTTTGAGCAAAGATTAACCTTCAATAATTAAGCGGTGATTGCTCGGTTGTGCTGGTCGAGCGTTATTAGGGAAAATTTTGGCAAATTTACTTAATTGCCCACCAGAAGCCTCAATTGGCTCTTCAAAAACAATCCAACGCACGATTTGAGAACAAGGTGGAGTAGTTAAAGAACCGTTATAACGATAAGCTAGCTTTTGAGCCGGAATCATTTGCAAAGGATTTAAATGACCGATAATTGAGTGTTCTTCGCTTTTATGTTCGGGTAATTGACTCCAAATCGTATTTAAAGTCTCATTTTCATGACCCAATGCAAATAATATCCCCAATACAGCTAATTCACCAGTGTGAGGATTACGATGAACTAAGTGAGCTTCCATCGGATAATGTTTGCCATATACTACGTGTTCGCTGGGATGGTGGAAATGAAACTGAAGTAGATCGAAGTTTTGACCGTTTATTATTAGATGGTTGTCAGGATCGGGATTGATTTGAACGGTATGACCGTTATTGAGGATTTTAAGTTCGCTCGAATGGTAATTAAATTCTAAATCGTTAAGATTATTAGCGTGAAGTGTTCCTTCATGTTCTAAATTAATCGGAGATTGTTGAGTTCCAAATTCGCAAACGCGATAATCAGGAGATAGTTCTCCCCAACTATCGGGGCCTAGTTGTTCGTAATTCCAATCAGTATGACCTTTTTTTTCGTTAGCTACTGCGGCGGAAATTGAAGGAAACTCTAAGCCAAATGCCGCTCCAGCACTAGCTAAGGAAATGTATTTCAAAAATTTTCTTCTTTGTAACATAGTTGATTTCCTTAAATAAATATGTGACGGGTAAAATTCGATTCAAAGAGTTAAAATAATGGCTCAATTATTGTGGTTAAATAAACCGATCGAATCGGAAAAACATCAATTTTCTTGATGGTAAGGAAAGGATGAATGGTGCAGATTAATCGTTAATTTACCTTCTGAATTTTTTTGATAACCAAAGGTATATTCAGCTTTAATTTCGCGATCGGTCTTGGCATCAGTAAAGTAATAGTCGCCCATTGCTAGTGCCGAATCGCAATTGATAATTATGCCTGCGTTTTCAAATCTTACTTTGCTCCATGGTTGGATCGCAAAACCTCGATCTTCAGCAATATCACCAGCAACAAAGTAAGAGATTGCTTCAGCTTTTGTCAGCCTAAATTCCTTCTCAGCAGCTTTAGTCGGCTTAAACAAAACTGTTCCTTCATCGTAACCATAAAGATTATCAACTAAATTTGTTGCAAAAACTTTATAGTCTCCATTACTTTGATAAGTCTCGCCGATAAAGACAATTCCATCTCCCCAATCTTTTTGATTTTGAAGTATTTCTTCTTTGCTGATACAATTTTTCTCGGCATTTTTTGGGGCATCAATTCGAGCGGCAATTAATTCTTTTTCAATTTCAGTATTCTCGTTAAGAAGAGAAACATCTTGACCGATCGCATTGTTACTTAGGCTCAAATTTGGGTTTTGGAAAATATTGAGTTCGGCGACTAAATTTTTGGATAAAGATACTTCTATTAGCTTGGTGATAATTCCTGGAATAACAACTCCACCAATTAGTATTGAACCTAATAGTATCAATCCTTGGTTCGATTTCATTTAAATGCTCCCATTATCTCTGTATCTTCGGAATCTGCTTTTTAATAAAGCCTAGATTATTAATCTTGTATATAAGTTAGCGTTAGTAAAATTCATTCTCCGTGATTTCCGCAAATACTTAAGTGAGATCTCGGAACATTTTCCGAGCGATCGCAATTAAATCAAGT
>JASJCW010000122.1 GCA_030065265.1 Prochloraceae cyanobacterium | reverse complement strand
GCAAATCAGGTTTAACCTTTGCACCCGAAGCAGGTACGCAAAGAATGCGCGATGTAGTTAATAAAGGTTTGACCAACGAAGAACTACTGAGAGGGATTAAAACAGCCGTAGAACAAGGTTGGAATAAAGTAAAACTTTACTTTATGATTGGCTTACCCGGAGAAACAGATGTAGATGTCATCGGGATCGTCGAAACGGTTAAGTGGTTGCGTCGCGAATGTCGAGAAATAAACAACAAAAGACTCAACTTTAACATTACTATCTCCAATTTTACCCCAAAACCCCACACTCCTTTTCAATGGCACTCGGTATCAACGAACGAATTTATTCGCAAACAAGAACTATTGCGCCAAGAATTTAGAAGCGTCAAAGGAGTGAAAGTCAATTATACAGACGTTCGCATCTCGGCAATGGAAGACTTTTTAGGCAGGGGCGATCGCCGTTTAGGAACTGTAATCCGACGTGCTTGGGAAAACGGTGCGGGAATGGATTCTTGGTGGGAAAGTTTGGATAAAGCCTTTGCTGCCTGGGAAAATGCGATCGACGCTTCCGATTTAACCTGGAAATACCGTCAAGTAGAGCAAGGTGAATGGAATGTTTTTGCAGGAGATAATAAAAGAGATCTTTTAGATGCACCTTTACCTTGGGATATTGTCAATTCTGGGATTGAGAAAAGCTGGTTAAGAGAAGACTTACAAAAAGCATTGCAAGCAGCAACAGTACCAGACTGTGCTTTTGAAGGTTGTTCCCATTGTGGCGTATGCGGTACTGATTTCGGCCACAATATCGTCGTACCTCCTCCAGCAATACCCGAATTTGACGGTGAATTTAAGCCAAATCAGAACAAGATACAGCGTTTTAGGGTTTGGTTCGGAAAATTAAATGAAATGGCTTTAGTCAGTCATTTAGACCTAGTCAGACTGTTCGATCGCGCTATTCGTCGCGCTTCGATTCCGATCGCCTTTACCGGAGGATTTCACCCAGGCCCGAGAATTTCGATCGCCACTGCACTATCGTTAGGATCGACTAGTAGCGGTGAAATAGCCGATTTTGAACTCACCGAATTAATGGAAAAAGATGAGTTTCAAGCAAAATTAGCCGCACAATTGCCCGAAAATATTCCAATTTATCGAGTAGAAGATGTCGATCTCAAATCCCCTTCAGCAACTCGTTTATTATCCAAAGCAGAATATTTAATTACCGTCGCAGCTAACGATTCTACCAGTTTAGAACAATGGCAAAATTGGCTCGATGCTGTTAATAATTCTACAGAAATAACTTGGGAAAAAACTACCAAATCCGGTAAAAAACAAACCGTCAACTTGCGCGATCGGCTTTATGACTTGACAATCGAACGGAAAAATGATGCCGATAATTCAGTAGTTTTGCGATACGTCGGTAGTTGTCGCAACGACGGAACTTTACTCAATGCTGACAATGTAATTTATATGTTAGAGCAAGTATCAGGAGCAGAATTAGAACTGTTAAAAGTTCACCGTCAGCAAATGATTTTAGAGCAAGGATAGATAAATAGATCGGTTGGGTTGGGTTTTGGGCTTAACCTAACAAAGACTATAAATTGTCAGCAAAATACTTTTGTAGGGAGTTATGAAGAAAGCGATATCTTCCCCCAACTTGCTGAATAAACTTTCTATCTACTGCGAACTTGAGAAAATCGGCATAGTCTCGCGGAATTTTTCCACTGTAAAACAAAACCCCTCTTAAAATTAAGTGTATCAGACAGTCTCGACCTCCTGTAACTAAGGCAATTAAAATACCTATCAATAAGCCTTCATCCACATATTCAATTGACGCAAATGAGCCGCTCAAAGCAAAAACTAATCCTGAAAAGAATAAGATTCCTAAAAAACTGCTAAGTCCAAAAATTGATAAAGTGTTTTTAAGAGTTTTCTTAATACCTTGATTGGGAATTTCTTTAACTTTGATTTCAACCTTGGAAAAATAAATTACCCCAAAAATACTCCCTATAAACATAAAAACAATACGGATAAATGCTATATATATTAGCCCTTGTTGACCGTAGCCAGTGATAAATTCACGGTTAAAAATATCTTGTAATATAGGGCTAATAAAACTGAGAATTGGATTAATGATATTGTACAGAATTATCAATAAAATTAGTGCAAAATTGTTCCCAAACAATGTGCCAGAAACTATACCTTTGATAATTGTTTTTAAAGAAATATCAAATTTTTCAAGATTAAATTTATATTGGTAATCTAACTGGAAACACATCAAAAATAAAGTATAAAATAAACCTGCAATAATATTTTTAATCAATTGATTTGTAATTGGGTCTAGCAAAGAGCCTAAAATAGCATCAAAACTCAATAAAACAATCAAATAAATCATAAACTCAATAAATTTTTTTACCCCGAATGTTTTGGATAGGAAAAATTGAGATAGAAATTGTGATGCAAACAAGGCAAGAACTACACTTCCTCCACTCACTGTTACCAGTAAACCTAAGCAAATATTATAAATAAACTTAAATTTTCTTTTTTCTAAAGTAGTTTGTAGCCAATAATAACTAATATTTTCAATCAAAAAATCAGGAGTTGATTCTCCCTCTAATATTCTAGCTAGATGACCCAACCAGATTTTAGTATCTTTTGGTGAGTAAGGTAATCCTTTATGATATTCTTTGATATCTACTAAAAATCTTTCTTCAATATAGTTTTTCCACAGTTGCGCTTCATTTTTAAAATTAGATCCCTGATATGCAGTCATCATCATATTTAAAAATAAAGGTTTTTGTGCAAAATCTTGCATTTTATTGCTAGTCGAGATCGCATTCCAGAGAGCATATTTTTGAAATTTATCAAGATAATTTTTAATTTCTAAATCGCTTAACGATAGCAAGCGATACGCGCCAGAAAGTTTATTTAACTTATATTTTGCTGCTTGATATTCTTCCCAGCGACAGCAAACAACTAAACGACGTTGTAGATTGTTTGAAAACTTATTAATTTTCTCAATACATTTTCGCTGAAGCAGTATGTTACCCAACTCATCTAAACCATCAAGTAGAGGCAATAATTGATTTGTTTCTATCCATTTTTTACTGACTTTCTTATCGATACTGTAGTTTTCTTTTAGTCGATATACTAACCATTGCTCAATATCTAAATCGTCTTTCCAGGTAGCAAGCTCAAAAATAACAGGAAAAGGTGCTTTATCATCTTCTTCTGCTTTTTCGAGTAATGCTTTTGCTAGTTGCAATAAAGTAATAGTTTTTCCCGATCCTGGTTGGCCTAAAATTAATAATTGACCTCCTACTTCTTCAAAAACATGAAATATATCAGTTTTTGGTGAAGGGGGACAGACTTTTTTGAGTCGATCGCCTCCTACTTCTTGATTTTCTTCTTCCATTAACAACTCAAGGTAGCAATTGCTGTCCATTGAGTTTTGTTGTAATAAATCTTTCAGTCTTTTTGTTACTTCTTTTTTGACTTTTTTTATTAAACCAGAGCGAATTCGCAATAATTTTTCTTCAAAACTATTACATAAAAATTTATTCAGTTGTCTTTGGATTTGATGCCAAAAGTTTTTTTTTCAGAGACTTCGGAAATAGCTATTGAATTTGTTGGTGGTAGTTGTCGAGGAGAATTTAGCAAATTTTTTTTAACAAATTTTTTAATGTTACGGTAGCTAACAAGGTCTCTGGATTCTAGTTTAGATATGGAAATATGGTCGCAATCGAGTGGGATTGGAATTACACCGGGAATACCAGGATCTGCGCTCGTTTTATTTACTACTAGGATGCCTAATGTTTTTTGGTTTTCGCAATAAACTTTTATAGGAATGTTTTTCAATTGTGAGTTATTTCGATATGTCAGGTTTAAATCCCGTAAACGAGAGTCATTTGCTTGTAATTCCTTTACGCTGACGCTAGATCCAAGAATTTTACCGATATAATCAATCCAAGTTGCCAGATCTGACCCAGAATGAGGAGTAGATAAAAAAACAATTCCTTTTGTTTGCTTTAATATTAGTTTCCATTCGTCAGTACCAAACTGTAAAGCATTGCAGAGCATTTGCTTGACTAAAAGTCCCCCCAGACTGTGAGTAATAAATACTATGGGGCGATCGCCTATTTCATAAGAATCCAGAACATCTAGACAATTATTAGCTCGATCGAACAGTGGCATTGTATTACCTTTCCATCTAAAAGGTTCTACTTGATACTTTAAAGACCAAATATTAACCTCTTGACCTTCTTTTTGTAAATCTTCTCCCAACCAAAAAGGCCAAAAATCATCATCTTGCTTTTCCTGGAGATGCCAAGTACCTTTTGCATTACCACCCAACCCGTGAACGAAAATTACATCTCCAATGCGATCGCGATCGTTGCAATTAAATATTTTGATTAAATTGCTTGCTTGGTTCATTAATTAACTGTCTCCTTTTTAAGCCGTTTCTGCAATCAAAAGATCCAATTCTTGCTGCATTTGAGTGTAAACTAAACGATAACAAGCATCGACATATTGGCGATCGGTTGCTGCATTTCTACCGTAGCGCTCGAAAACCACTGGAGAACAAATGCGAGTGTGAATTTGTACTGGTAAAGGAAAATTAGGTAAAGGGCCGAAAGCTATACCCCAAGGTAAACCCAAATAAATTGGAAATACACCAGGATCGATACCGTAAAGCCAAGGAATCCCTAAATCTTGCTGGATTTGTTTAGCTTGTTCGTAATAATCGCCTAAAACAATTAAAGTATCGTGGGCCCCTACTGAAATTACAGGAATAATCGGGACTTCTTGTCTTAAAGCTAGCTTAATAAAACCTTTTTGTCCGGCAAAATAAATGCGATCGCGCTGAGAATGAGGACGAAACATATCGTATTGTCCTCCAGGATAAACCAAAACGCTAGCACCCTTTTGAAAAGCGGCAAAAGCCATTTTCGGATGGGCTTGAATTGCCCCTAATTTCGCACCTACACCAGCTAATTCTGGATTTAATTGCCAAGCATAGCGATGCATTAAACCATAAGCCAAGCGATCGACACCAAAGCGGCTAAACCAATCGTACATCATCATTATCATATCAGGAGCAGCAGTTCCCCCATTATGAGAACCAACTAACAAGACTTGTTGTTTTTCTGGTATGTGATGCCAACCGTCGGTTTGAACGCGAAAATAATACTTATAAAACCACTCAAACAAAGGCATTAAGAATTTAATGAATTCTGGATCTCGCTGTTCTAAAGACCAACCATCGAGAGTATTGGCTTGCTTTGTCTGACTCATCTGCTACCATACCGAATATCTTGAAAGTAGCGATCGCATTATAGAGGTTGAGAATGCAAGGGCCAGATCCGCAAGCAAAACATCCTATCAAAGGGGTTCAACAAATCTGTTTCCTCAAAAATATCGTATCCAATCCTAAGATTATTGTTGGCGACTATACCTATTATGATGACCCTGAAGATTCCCAGAACTTCGATCGCAATGTACTGTATCATTATACATTTAGTAAAGATAGATTAATTATTGGCAAATTTTGTGCTTTAGCCAGAGGGATAAAATTTATTATGAACGATGCCAATCATCCTATATCTGGCTTTTCGAGTTATCCATTTGGGATATTCGGTGGTGGTTGGGAAAAGGTTAGGGCGCAACAGTTTGAAAAAGTGCCGGATAAAGGGGATACGGTAGTCGGTAACGATGTTTGGCTCGGTTATGAAGCGGTTATTATGCCTGGAGTGAAAATCGGCGATGGGGCGATCGTTGCGGCTAAGTCAGTGGTCACTAAAAACGTCCCAGCCTATACTATTGTAGGCGGCAATCCAGCAAAAATTATCAAACAACGCTTTCCTGAAGAAATTATCATTCAATTGCTTGAAATTGCTTGGTGGAATTGGGATATTCGCAAAATATCGCGCAATCTTGATAAAATTATTGCAGCAGATCTGGACGCGCTGAGAAATTGTCAATAATTGTGCGATCTTTTTTGTCTGACTCAATTAATTATTTTGAGATTCTAAACGCAGATTGTAACCTAAATTATCCGTACGATAAACCCAAGTGCGATCGCCGTCTGAAAGCTTAACTTGCCAACCTTCGACTAATGCTTGAGTGCATAATTCATCGGCTTTAGCTAAACCCAAACAACCATCAGGCCAAGTTTTGCTAGTGGCTTTGCTAACTTCTATTTCTTTGGGGTTAACTTGGTTGTTGTCGGCTATTTGCTGAACGATCGCTTTAAATACTTCTGTTGGTAAAGTATTATTTTGGCTTATTTCTGGTTCGAGGGATTTTTCTTCTTTTTCTTGAGGTAAGTTGGCGATCGGATCTCTATTAGTTTCGGGATCTGCACAAGCTGAGGTAATTAAGGAGATCGTCGTCACTAACAAGAAAATACTGACCCAAATTGGAATAGCTAGAGGATAATTGATTTTGTCAATAGATTTCATTTAAATATTTTTTTGATTCACTTAAACTAAGTTGACTTTAGTTTGTATTGTATTGTTCCTATTGTCCAACTATAGTTATTTCCTCTATTGATAATTTTGGTTGGCAAGGAGGCAATAGGCAAGAGATTTGTAGCATTATTTTTCAGAAATAGGATAAAAAACGTTAAATAGCAAATAATATATAAAATTAAGATTGATAGAAGCTAGATTAATCAGCCATGCCACAATTTTTAGTCACTTGGATCCTCACATCGATTTCGTTGCTAATTACTGCTGAATTCATTCCTGGAATTACTATTTCTACGGTTAATGTTGCCATTGTTGCTGCGGTAATCTTAGGCTTAATTAACGCGATCGTCAAACCAATTTTAATTATCTTTACCCTCCCCTTAACTATCCTCAGTTTGGGTTTATTCTTGTTTGTCGTCAACGCAATTTCTTTTGGATTGGTTGCCTATTTTACGCCAGGATTTGAAGTTAACGGTTTTTTTGATGCCTTATTAGGCTGTATTTTGCTTTCGATCGTTTCTGGCTTGTTGAACAGTTTTTTTCAAGAAAGCAACAATTAAAATAAGCTTAACTAACTTTCAACATTGAAATAGCCTCGCGGAGTAATCATTAAATTAGCATAGTTGCGAGTGCTGCTATTGCCAATAATTACCGTCGATAACATATCGATCGGCACTTCTAGCATTTCTTCGAGGGTTGTCAGATAAATTTGTTCGTCAAGACGATAAGCCGATCGCACGATCGCCACTGGAGTATTGGGATCGCGATGTTTTAAGAAGGTATCTCGAGCTATTTTAATTTGTTCGGTGCGTTTGAGACTGCGAGGGTTGTATAATGCAGTGACAAAATCTGCGATCGCTGCTGCTTCTAAACGCTTAGCAATAACCGGCCAGGGAGTTAAAAGATCGCTCAAACTGATCGCGCAAAAGTCGTGCATTAAAGGAGTTCCCACTCGAGAAGCTGCTGCTTGCATCGCTGTAATACCCGGAAAAACCTCTACTTTAGGGTTATTGCCGTCCCAATTTTGCGATCGACACTCTTCTAATACTAATCCAGCCATGCCATAAATTCCGCAGTCTCCAGAAGAAATTACAGCAACATTTAAGCCCCATTGAGCTAATTCTATCGCTCTGCAAGCGCGATCGCGTTCTTGGGTAATATTGGAAGATTCGATAATCTGTCCGGGATAAAATAAACTAGAAACGAGATCTAAATATAATGAATAGCCTACTACTACATCGGCTGTTGTTATTGCGGTTTTTGCTGCTGGAGTTATTTGATCTAAACTACCCGGGCCGATACCGACTAAAGACAAACTACCTTTGCGATCGAGATATTCTTTTTCTGCGACTGCGATCGCTACTGTAACGGCCCCTTTTTCTCCTTCTTGTTTGAAAATCTGTTTCGATACTAATAAAGGATTTTTAGCGGCTAATATTGCTGCTGCTTCGGCTACGCTGGGAGTTCCGACTTCTTGAGATACGACCTTTGAAGGTGTCGGCACTTCAATTTTAGCTAATTCTGCGGCAGTAAAAGTTATTATTGGTAATTGCCAATCTCGAGACAATTCCAAAATACCTAGTTCGTCGGCTTTAATATCGATTGTAGCTATGCCAGCGATCGCTTCTGTTGCCAAATGATTGCGATCGAAAACAGTTTCAATTGCTTGCTTAATTAACTGTTTGGAAGTACCTCTTTCGCAACCAATACCGACCCATAAAACCCGAGGATGCCATTGCACTTTAGGCAGATCTGAATCTGGTGAAAATCGTCTTTTCGTAAAACTAATCCAAACTCTAGCTTGTGGCGAAATAGAAATTTTATTATCTTCTACAAAGCCAAAATAAAAAGGATGTTTTGCAGGTAAGTTTTCTTGCCACAAAGTCGAGCCAACTTCTTGAACTACTTGAACTGTTTTTAATTTAGCAATTACTGCTGCGACTCGATTCCAATCACCTTGACCTCTTTTCCAGCCGAAAGGAAACCCTAAAACATCTATACCTGGCAAATTTAAACTATTAGCTATTCCAGTTATAATCGGTGTTGCACCAATTAAATTAGCAACGATTTTTGTCAAGCGATCGCCCCCGCCAATATGACCGCCACACAAACTAATTACAAATTTACCTTTTGGATCGATTACTATTACCGCAGGATCTATTTTTTTATCTGCTAATAAAGGGCTAATCAATCTTACAACTGCACCAGCAGCAAGACAAAAAATCAAAGCCTTATTTTCTTTCCAGATCTTAGCTAAATGAGTTTTGAGATCGCTTTTATAAAATTGTCCTTCTTCTAAACTATTTAAAGATTCTGGTAGCCAAAGAGTTGCGCCAATATTTTGACATAAAGGTTGTAGAGTTTTTGCTGTTTCTCGAGTAGTTGCAATGCCACTTATTGGTTTAAATTCGTTTAATAAATCCACAGAATTAAGCTAATAAAACAGTATTTTAAGTGAGATTTTTTTACTGTATAACCTATTTATCTTACAATTTTCGGTGAATCTCAATTCTTAAATTAGTTTAAAGTCAAAGTTTTTCAGCTTAAAAATCAATTTTTTGCTTATAAATTTATTAAATTACATTTTTCATTGCCAGCCTTATTTTTAACAGATAGATTGTTAATTACTAGGATCTTTTTTTTGCCACACTTCCGAGCGATCGCAACTTTTTGATACTAAAATTACCTCTAATACGAAAATGTTCCGATAAACCTTCTTCTAACTGAGAACATAAATCATGTTGAGGTTTTTCTTGATTTGAAGAATGACCTGAATAAACCAAACGTTTAAAATCACATTTATTACAATTTGAATCGCATATTTCTACTGTTTTAGTTTGTTCGATCGTCTCTGCTTCAAGTTTAATTGTACCCGTTTTTAAACAGGTCTTTTTTTGCCCTTTAATTTTCAACCAAGAGCCAATACTTAGTTTTTTATTCAAATTATCCCAATGTTTTTTTGATAACTTAATCCAGTTTTTTTCTTCACCATTATCAATTTTTAAATACTTTATTCTGGCTTTTTTTGATATGATGCAGTCCGAAAATTGACCTACAAAAGTGAATTCCGAAATTTGCTGTTTAAATTTGGACATTGGTTATTTTTTGGTTTTTAATCGCTTTTTTTATATATCTTTACCCTCATTGCTATTTTAAGTTATTACAAAATAGCAAGAAGCGATCGGGAGCAGTCTTAGTCTTGACCCCTTACTCGATCCAGTATTATTAGCATACATCAAAAGAGAATTTTTCTCAATAAGTCGCAAATAAAAAGCGGGTGGTTCGTTTGCCCCCGCCTCAAATACTTTAATATTGCAATGTCATTTGTAGTTTAAGTTACCACTTTAAGAGATTAAACTGTTCCATATCGACAGTGTCGCGGTTACGATAAATAGCGAGAACGATCGCCAAACCAACTGCTGCTTCTGCGGCGGCAACAGTAAGTACGAATACGGTAAAAACCTGCCCTTTAATTTCGTCAGAATCTAGGAAATTAGAGAATGCCATTAAATTGAGGTTAACGGCATTTAATAATAATTCGATCGACATTAATACTCGTACGGCATTGCGGCTAGTAATTAAACCATAAATACCGATACAAAACAGACCAGCAGCTATTAGTAAACAATATTGAAGTTGTATGTCCATAAATCCAATCAGTGAGTTTAAATGTTAAGTAAGGATTAGCTTTCTATTTGCCAGTTCCGCCTTCTAATGCGTCCAATTCGCGAGGTCTTTCCGGCAAAGTCAAAGCAGTTTCTCGCTCTTGAATTTGTTCGGGAATAAAATCGCGACGAGCTAAAATAATAGCTCCTACCATTGCCATTAATAACAAAACAGAAGCAAGTTCAAAAGGTAGTAGAAAATCGCTAAATAAATGCTTGCCGATAACTACGGTAGTCTCCCTAACTACTGCTGTAGAAGGAGGTTCGATCGCCCAAGGAGTAACAATAACCATCGCTCCCAACAAAACGAACAAACCCGCACAAACCACAGCAGTTGAAATTTTGCGAATCCAACGGCCGGGAAGTTCGGAAAAATCTTCGCGCTTGTTAACCAACATAATCGCAAAGAGAATCAAAACATTGATCGCACCGACGTAAATTAAAACTTGTGCTGCAGCAACAAAATCAGCATTGAGTAACAGATAAATCCCGGCCATGCTCATAAAAACACCGCCTAACAAGAAAGCTGAATAAACAATATTAGAGAGCAGCACGACTCCTAAAGCCGCAGCGAGCATGGTTGCGGAGAGAATAAAAAACGAAACTACTTGAACGCCTTCAGCTATATTCACAATTTTTGGTTCTCCTCAGAATATTTCACCTTAAATTAGCCAAAATCAAATAGATCTAGAAACCCGATTATACCGAGTTTCCAGACCTTAATAAATTTGATTAGTTAACTTTCTCTTCTTTTGATTCTTCTTCTTTAGCCTGAGCCGCTCTCAATTCTTCAGCAATATCTTCTGGGTGTCTGCCAGCTCTTTGCGCTCCAGCAGGAAGATCGTGAGGATCGAGAACGCCTTTAGGCAGATAAGCTAGTTCGCGCATTGGAGTAACCATCGGATCTTGAGTTACTTTGTAAGGCAAACGTCCTAAAGCTACGTTATCGTAGTTTAGTTCGTGGCGATCGAAACTAGATAGTTCGTATTCTTCAGTCATCGAGAGGCAATTAGTGGGGCAATATTCGACGCAGTTACCGCAAAATATACAAACCCCGAAATCGATGCTGTAGTGATTGAGTTTTTTCTTTTTAGATTTTTTATCAAATTCCCAATCAACTACTGGTAAATTGATCGGACAAACTCTGACACAAACTTCACAAGCGATACATTTATCAAATTCGTAGTGAATTCTACCTCTATAGCGTTCGGAAGGAATTACTTTTTCATAAGGATACTGAACTGTAACCGGGCGACGTTGCATGTGATCGAAAGTTACAGAAAGACCTTGACCGATATATTTAGCAGCTTGTAAGCTTTCTTTGGCGTAATCAGTAACTTGTTTGAGTACGTTAAACATAATCTGATTGTTTCAGTTATTAGTTGTCAAGAGGAACACTTTTGGCAATGCGATCGCTCTAATTGTTAGCCCGAAATCCCTCGAAATCGACTAGAAATATTTCTAGTTTTCAAGGACGGCAGGGCATAACCCTCCCTCAGATTTAATTTCAAAGAAACACCTTTGTCCGATCGTGATTGATTTCGAGGGAATCGAGATAACTAGCCCCCAAAAGCAAAAGGAAATGTTAATTTGAGAGCGGCCGTTAATAATAGGTTAACTAAAGCTACGGGTAACATGAATTTCCACCCCAAATTTAAGAGCTGGTCGATACGAACGCGGGGAACTGTCCAGCGCAATAAAATGGCAGTGAAAACGAGGAAATAAGCTTTAATCAAGGTCATAGTAATCCCTAACGCACCGTCAATTACTTGCAACCAAGGTGCATTTTCACTTATTCCGAATAAAGCTCCCAAGTTTTCAATCGGAATTATCGATTCCCAACCACCTAAATATAAGACAGCAAAAACTAGAGCTGAGAGAACTAGGTTAACGTAAGAACCAAGATAAAATAAAGCGAATTTCATTCCCGAATATTCAGTTTGATATCCGGCAACTAATTCTTCTTCTGCTTCGGGAAGGTCAAAAGGCAGTCTTTCACATTCTGCTAAAGCTGCAATCCAGAAAATAATAAAACCTACTGGTTGTCGCCAAATATTCCAGCCTAAAATGCCGTAACCAGATTGCTGTTCGACGATATCGATAGTGCTGAGGCTATTGGACATCATCACTACAGCTAATACTGCTAAAGCTAGAGGAATTTCGTAGCTGATTGATTGCGCTGCGGCCCTCAAACCTCCTAAAAGAGAGTATTTATTGTTGGAAGCATAACCTGACATTAACAAGCCGATCGGGGCGATACTCGATAAGGCAATCCAGAGAAATATACCTACGTTAATATCCGTGATCGATATTTTTTCGCCAAAGGGTACGATTAAGTAGGATAGGAAAACTGGAATTACAACTATCGCCGGGCCGATGGTAAATAACCAAGGATCGGATTTAGCTGGGATGACATCTTCTTTGAAGACTAGCTTGATTCCATCTGCTACTGGTTGCAGAACTCCAAGAGGGCCGGCATATTCGGGGCCGATTCTTTGTTGAACTGCTGCTGAAATTTTTCTTTCTAACCAAACTGCAATTAAAACACCTATCGTCGCACCAATGAGCATTAAACCCATCGGTAAAGGCATCCATAATAGTTTTGCTAAACCAGGGGTCAATCCCAGATCTTGAAGGGATTCAATAAAAGTTCCTTGTAGGTCAATTCCTGAGTTCATTTTTGCTCTTAGACTTGATTAACAGTTTATTCAATGCCCTCAGACAAGAACAAACGTGTTAGTTTTTTGTGAAGATTTTTTTACAACCTCAATGCTAGTATATCCTTGTCCGATCTTTACCAGTTAAATAGAATTGCAAGTTCTGCTTATCGATCGAATAATTTACAATGTTATTATCGGATTTGCCACCATATTTTTATAAAAATTCAAATGCAAAAAAGAAAAACTTTCGATTCAGTTCAAATCATGTACCGCTCTCAGGAATTGATGAAGGCTGCTTCTAATCGCTATAGAATTACTGTTCAAGTTGCTAATCGTGCCAAGCGTCGTCGTTACGAAGATATCGATAATATTGACGATCCGATGATGAAACCGGCCATTAGAGCAATTATTGAGATGTCTGATGAGTTAACTCAACCAGAAATTATCGGCGATTAGAATTTTTGTGAGGGCGAATCAATTGCAGCAATCTATTAAATTTCTTGCAACTACCGCGATCGCTTTTTGCTCGTTCTTTTACTTGGCAGAAGTTAAACTATCGGGTAGTTTTCAAGTCTCTTTGAGTTCGCAAATGGCTTTAGCCGACAATTTTCGACCCGACTCAGTAGCAGATCGAGCTTACCAGAGTCTTAGTTTTCTCTCGAAAGAAAATAATTACGTCAATAATAATACTGGAAGGGTTGACGAAAGTAATACTTTAATCCAACGCTT
>JASJCW010000121.1 GCA_030065265.1 Prochloraceae cyanobacterium | reverse complement strand
GCCAGTAAACCCCACAATTGTTCCCCTTGGTAGAGGGCAAAAGTAATATAGGCTTTGGCTTGATATGCTTCTAAAGCTCTGATGTAGCAATCAGAAAAGTTGGAATCATAGATATTGTTGCTGACGCGATAGGGAATACTTTTAGTGAAAATACTCCCTTTAGTTGCTTGAATTTGAGTATCTGCGCCGACGATACCCCGTTCTGTGGCTAAATTTCTCAGGCTACAAACATTAACATTTTGCTTGATTTCGGGGCGATCGCGCTGTTCTTCTAATAAAGAAACCCATTCAGAATCGTGGGATTCGGCAATAAATTCGCCGCTCCAATCGGGATTAAAACGATAAATGGCCACGCGATCGCATTTGAGTAAACTACGTATTTCTCTAGTGGTTGTTGCAAAAATGTCATTTAGGTTTAAAGATTGACGAATTCGCGCGACAATTGCGGAAATTGCCCTTTCTTGCTGGGATTGGATCTCAATTTTTTTGGCGTATTCTGCTTGTAATACTGCTACTGCTAACTGAGAGGAAATTGTCTCGAGCAATTTAACCTCAGATTCTTGCCAATTGCGGGGTGCAGAGTTTTGATAAGCCGCCAGTAAACCCCACAATTGTTCCCCTTGGTAGAGGGCAAAAGTAATATAGGCTTTGGCTTGATATGCTTCTAAAGCTCTAATATAGCAATCAGAAAAGTTGCAATCATAGATATTGTTGCTGACTCGATAGGGAATACTTTTAGTGAAAATACTCCCTTTAGTTGCTTGAATTTGAGTATCTGCGCCGACTATACCCCGCTCTGTGGCTAAATTTCTCAGACTACAAACATTAACATTTTGCTTGATTTCGGGGCGATCGCGCTGTTTCTCTAATAAGGAAACCCATTCAGAATCGTGGGATTCGGCAATAAATTCGCCGCTCCAATCGGGATTAAAACGATAAATGGCCACCCGATCGCATGCGAGTAAAATGCGTATTTCTCTAGTTGTGGTTGCAAAAATGTCATTTAGATTTAAAGATTGGCGAATTCTTGCGACAATTTTATTGAGAGTTGCTTCTCGATTTGCTCTAACTTCTAGCTTGTTAAGATAATTAATCCTCTCTCTAGCTACCCTCAATTGAATGCCAATTTCTTTAAGAGCTTCTAGCTCTTTTGCTTGCCATTTGCGAACTCCCTGGTTGTCGTATGCTCCTAATAGTCCCCAAAGTCGGTTATCTTCTGCCATAATTGGTGCAATTGCATAAGCTCTCGCTTCAAATTGTTCGAGCAACTCAATATGACAGGGTTGATGTCCGACATTATAGATATCATCGACGGCAAAACACTCGCCAAATTTGTATCTTCCACCTTGATTTTCTTGGAGGTAAGTATCTTTAACCGTGGGGATGTTTTTGATTAAACTCGACCAACCAGCACCGTAGGATTCGGCGATGAATTCCCCGCTCCAGTCTGGCTTAAAACGATAAATTGCCACGCGATCGACTTTTAAGATTTTTCTGCCTTCTCTAGTGGCAATTTGCAAAGCACTGGCTTCATCTTCTGCTTTTCTCAAAAAAGCGATCGCCCCTTTCAGTTCTTTTTCGATTTGAAAATTTTGTTTAATCCGCTCGCTCTGAAATTCTGTTTTTCTCAAAAATAGAGTTTGCTGGAGGGGAAAAATGAATTGACGGACAAATGCGATCGCTAAGTCGATTTCCGATTCTTGCCAGTTGCGAGAGCCGGAGTTTTGATAAACTGTCAATACCCCTAACAATTGGCCGTTTTGCTCGATCGGCACTGCGATATAGGCTTTTGCTTTGAGTTGTTCTAAAGCTTCGAGCCAACTGCGATCTAGGTTTTGAGCGTGGATATCGCTGACAGCGCGGTATGTTTTCAGTTCTTCTGGTTTAAAAAAATAATTTCCCTTAAATCTCTGTTTTGTGATTTGCCAGCTAGATCCTACTGATTCTGCTACTATTTGACTGCTCCAGTCGGGATTAAAAGCATAAATTAAAACTCGATCTGCTGCCAGTAAACTTCTAACTTTGCCAGCATTTTCTTGCATTTCGAGGGACATTTCTCGATCGATACTAGTCAAAATATCTTGTTGCTCGGACAATTTAAGCGCGAATCGATCTTGCTGCAATCTCAAACTCAGTTCTACACTAATGCGATCGAGCAAGTTAATTTCATCTTCTTGCCATTGACGAGGTGGATCTTCGAGGGAACTATTCTGGGGAGCGCATTGCTGAACGACTAATAAACCCCAAACACGATCCTCTTTTTCGTAACTGCTCTCTTCTAATGAATAGCTCCGATTGACTAAAATCGGTAATGCTAACGATGCTTGGATTTGAAACTTGTCTAGTAATTGTTTTTGATAAGCACTCAATCTGTCTGCTTCAAGATTAAAAATACTTACAAATCCTTGATAGTTATATCTAGCTGCATCAGTAGAGCCAAAAGTAATACTGGGGATGATTTCGTTAAGAGTAGGAGTGTAACCGTATCTCAGCGATTCTGCGATCGTTTGGCCGCTTTGTCCTTCACTTTCAGGGTCGAAGCGATAAATACAGACCCGATCGCACCCTAATTGCTTTTGAATTGCATCTGTTGTTTTAAATAATAAATTATCTATATTTTGCGATCGACGAATTTCTTTAATGATTTGCCAGAGGCGATCGCGTTCTTGCTTGAATAATTTGCTTTTAAATTTGTCTAGTTTTTCTTTTTGCTTGTCGATATTCTTTGAATTAGATGCGTTTAGACTGCTTTTGTCTGGTGTTGCGTACTTCTTTTCCATCTACTTACTTAGCTCAGATTATATCATTGTCAAATTCGATTAAACAAGTTTAATCTTCGATATCTAATTTGAAAAAAATTTTTTGAATTGAATCTCGATTTGGGTTTTGATATAGTACATATAAATTACAAAATAAAATAAATAATTAGTAATGAATTTATTTCATTGCTATTATTGAGCCTTTCAAATCAACATTGGTAACTATAAAGTTAAATTGTAATGATTTTGTTACTAAGATTACCATCACTTTGTCACTTTTAAAACATTTTATTTGGCGCTCGCGGTCTCAACCTCGCAGTTGAAATCCATTAACTCTGCGAATCTGTTGCCAAAAGACTAGCTGGACTTTAGGAATGCGGACTGAGCGAAGCTCAGATCCCTGCGGGATCGCGAACGTGCCACAGTTTTATTGTTTATAGATTCAATGGCAACCAATTCGGCACAACCTTACAGAGAATGAGATATTAAACTCAAGTGCTGAAGACGACAACAGAAAAACTCGATCTCAATTCCCTAAAATAGTTCTAGGAAGCAATTTTCCGAATCTATTGCCTGTTGCCTCGAGCCGGAGGCTGATAATATTCAGGATATCGAGACTATTTATCTTTTATTTGTTGCGGTAAATGAGACAAAACAGCTTGAACTCAGTCGAAAATAAACCCCAAGTTCGTAGGTGAGAACTTGAGGCTATTTCAAATCGATTTTAATTTAAGATTGAAGCATGAAACGCTCGTTCCGAAGGCATGAAAACGAGGAATTCAAACTTCAATTATTGCCAGTTTTTAGCAACTAACTCAGCTAAATCAACAACTCTTTGAGAGTAACCCCATTCGTTGTCGTACCAACCTACAACTTTAACCATATCGCCACCCATAACCATAGTCAGACTAGCATCAACAATAGAAGATTCGTCAGTACCGCGAAAATCACAAGAAACTAAAGGAAGATCGTTGTAACCTAAAATTCCCTTCATAGAAGTTTCAGAAGCATTTTTAAGAACTTCATTAACTTGTTCTGCTATAGTGCTTTTCTCTACTTGAACCACTAAATCTACAATTGAAACGTTAGGAGTAGGAACTCGCAAAGCAATTCCGTTTAATTTACCCTTAAGTTCGGGAATAACTAAAGCGACAGCTTTAGCCGCACCTGTAGAAGTAGGAACGATATTAACCGCAGCAGCTCTAGCTCGACGCAAATCGCGATGGCTAGCATCGAGAATGCGCTGATCTCCAGTGTAGCTGTGAGTAGTAGTCATCGTTCCTTTGATGATGCCGAAATTTTCATGAATGACTTTAGCGATCGGAGCGAGACAATTAGTAGTACAGCTAGCATTACTGACCACTTTATATTCGCCGTGTTTGTATTGGCTGTCGTTAACTCCAACCACGTAAGTTCCGACGTTACCTCCTTTACCGGGAGCAGTAATTAGAACCTGTTTTGCGCCTGCGGCTAAATGCTTAGAAGCACCTTCTTCAGTAACAAATACGCCTGTTGATTCGATTACTAGATCGATTCCCCAAGAATCCCAGGGCAAGTTCAAAGGATTGCGATCGGAATAACATTTAACCGTTCTTCCGTTTACTATTAAGGAATTTTCATCTGCTTTGATATCAGCATCTAGCTTTCCTAGCATCGAATCGTATTTGAGCAGGTGAGCGTTTGTTTTAGGATCGGAGGTATCATTAATTCCGATTACTTCTAATTGACTGTTTTCTCTTCCCAGCCAGCATCTTAAAAAGTTACGTCCAATGCGTCCGAATCCGTTGATCGCGACTCTAATCACTTTTTCTTGCCCTCTTTGTGTTAACTCAGTAAATTAAATTATTCTTAATGAATCCAATCATATCTTATACCCCGAACTTTTCGATCTGTAAATTTAGTATTTACTATTTACTGGTAAGATAATTCTGTAAAAACAAAATATTTTGATTTTACACGCTATTCTCCGAGCCAGACGATCCTCGAGCTGTTTATCTTGGTAAATCGGGAAATTAAAACTCATGCAATGGTACAAACCTATTTAATTTAAACAATCGTAACCTTGGAAACAGACGATTAAAGCAAATTATGTCACTGTAGTATAAGCATCTAGGGAATAAATTTTAAAAAAGTAAAATTTTGTCAAAAGAGATCGGGTTTTGCATTTGTACAAGAGTCCAACCCGAATCGAGGTTGACCGATTGAGTCGATCCATCAATTGCCAGATAACACTTTTTCAGTGATAAAATCTCCACAAATAAAAATATTTACAGATTCAATTAAAAATTACTGATATTATTTCGCCAGCGATCTCAAAGAACCGTGTTTTTATTGTTGTGGTGTGTAAGGAGATAAAATTTTGAAATCTATAGATCTAGACGGCAGACCTTTCCATTTTATCGGTATCGGTGGGATCGGGATGTCTGCTCTTGCATATATCTTAGCCGATCGCAATCTTCCGGTATCGGGATCGGACTTGCGATCGACTCACATTACCCGTCGTTTAGCTGGGGTGGGTGCAACGATTTTCAACAACCAAACCAGCAAAAATTTCGATTTTTTCCAAAACAACCAAGATAAATACTTACCTCAAGTGGTTTGCTCGACGGCGATCGCTAGAGATAATGAAGAATATCGCGCAGCCTGCGATCGCGGTTATCCGATTTACCATCGTTCCGATCTGCTCGCCGCTTTAATCTCAGAATATCAAAGTATCGCCGTTGCTGGCACTCACGGTAAAACTACTACCAGTAGCTTAGTCGGCTACCTATTACTAGAAGGTGGTTTAGATCCGACCATAATCATTGGCGGCGAAGTTGATGCTTGGAGCGGAAACGCTCGCTCCGGTAAAGGAGACTTGTTAGTTGCCGAAGCAGACGAATCGGACGGCTCTTTAACCAAATATTCTGCCAAAATCGGCATCATTACTAACATCGAACTAGATCACACCGATCGCTATCAAAATCTTACAGAAGTAGTCGAAATATTTCAAACTTTTGCTGCTCGATGCGAAACGTTAATTGCTTGTATCGACTGTAAAACTACTTTAGATTTGCTCGATTTCAACAATAGTAAAATTCCCAATCCAATCTCTTACAGCATCGATCCCTGCAAAAATGCTGACTATACAGCGAAAAAAATAACCTATCAAAACAACGGTACTATTGCCGAAATTTGGGAAAAAGGCGAATTTTTAGGGATCTTGCGCTCTCCTTTACTTGGCAAACATAATCTGAGTAATGCCTTAGCTGCCATCGCCGTGGCAAGAGAGAAGGGTTTAAGCTTTGAAATGATATCTAAAGCGATTTTGACCTTTAAGGGGGCTAAAAGACGCTTCGAGATACGAAGTAATTACAATAACATCACCCTCGTAGATGATTATGCCCACCATCCCAGCGAAATTAAAGTAACTTTAGCTGCTGGCCGCTTACAAATTAAGGACAAAAACCGTCAAAGATTAGTTGCAGTATTTCAACCTCATCGCTACAGTCGAGTTGAAACTTTTTTGGCCGAATTCGCAACAGCTTTTGAAGATGCCGATTTAGTAATCGTCACAGATATCTACGGTGCAGGGGAAACTAATTCTAATAATATCAGTGGGGCTACCGTAGCAAAGGCAATCTCAGCTCGTCACCATAACGTGACATCTCATTCTGACTTGAACGATTTAGATCGATTGTTAGCAAAAAATCTGCGATCTGGAGATTTAGTTGTATTTTTAGGAGCGGGAAATCTCAATCAAATCATTCCCCGCGTCACTACTTTATTGTCAGAACGAGAAAAGCAAAAGTCAGCTTGAGAAATTTAAGATCTCATGACAGGCTCGAGCGGAATTTTAATCGATTAAACCTAGAAAATGTCTTGGTTTTTATCTATTTAAAACCAGAAACAATATTTCTAATTTAACAGTCATATAAATCACTTCCCCAACCTTATTTTATGAATACTATATCCAAGTATGACCTCAAAAAAAAAACTACTGTCGCGGTTCAATTGCCCGGAACAGAATGTTTAATTAAACCAAAAGTTCCGCTGTCAAACTTGACTTCTTTGCGAGTAGGAGGCTTAGCCCAATGGTACGTTGCCCCCAAAAATTGGCAAGAATTAGAAGCCTCCCTAGAATGGTATCAGTCTCAAGATCTACCTTTAACCGTCTTGGGAGCAGGTTCTAACTTGCTAGTAAGCGATCGCGGTATTCCCGGCTTGACAATCGGAACTCGTCATCTGCGTTACAAAAAAATCGATTTCGAGCGCGGTACGATTACAGTTGGTGCAGGAGAACCACTCGCTCGCTTGGCTTGGCTGGCAGCAAAACAGGGTTGGCGCGGTTTAGAATGGGCCGTTGGTATTCCGGGCACCGTTGGCGGTGCAGTGGTGATGAACGCGGGAGCGCACGGGCAATGTATCGCAGATTGCTTAGTTGAAACTTCAGTAGTTTCTCCCCAAAAAATGGAACTAGAAAGCCTTGATGTGACAAGTCTCGACTATCAGTATCGCAGTTCGATTTTACAAAACGATCCCCGTTTGGTAGTTGAAGCTACTTTTCAACTAGAGCCAGGCTTTTCCCCGACAGAATTAACCGCGATCGTCGCAAAAAATTTACAAGATCGCACCAGCAAACAGCCCTACGATCGCCCGAGTTGCGGCAGCGTATTTCGCAACCCCAAACCTTATGCTGCTGGCTGGCTGATCGAACAAATTGGCTTAAAAGGTTATCAAATTGGTGGTGCGATCGTTTCTCAACGTCATGCTAATTTTATTCTTAACTGCGGTAATGCTACCGCCGATGATATCTTAAAAATCATTCACCACATTCAAGAAAAAGTCGAAGACCGTTGGTTAGTAAAATTACATCCAGAAGTTAAATTAGTTGGTGAATTTTAAATGTTTCGATCCGGTCTTGATAACCTCAATTAATTAAGATTGAATACAGGTAAGTCTAGCAATTAACCTTTGTAAATTTAGAGCGATAAATTACTAAATATGTCACAAGGAAAAGGATTTGGATTCGGTTTAGGCAAAATGAAAGAACTAGCTGATGCTGTCAAAAAGGCTCAGCAAGTTCAACAAGGTGCTAAAGAGCTTCAAGAAGAACTCGAGCAAATGGAAATCACTGGAGAAAGTCAGAATGGAGCGATCAAGGTTGTTATGAGCGGCAACCAAGAACCCCGTCGCGTCGAAATTTCTCCCGATGCATTAAGTCAAGGGGCCGAACAACTTTCGATCGCCGTTTCCGAAGCGATGAAAGATGCTTACAATAAATCCACAGAAACTATGCGCGTTCGCATGGAAGAATTGACAAGTGGTTTGAACATTCCAGGGATGTAAAATCGAATCGTTATTAATTCGTAGTTAAATAGTTTTAGTCGGGATATCGATCGCCGACTAAAAAAATTATTTTTGAGTTTAAAAAAATATGCCATATAAATTACTTTTTGTCTGTTTGGGTAATATTTGCCGCTCCCCTTCAGCCGAAAATATTATGAACCATATCCTGACTAAAGCCGATCTTAATCATGCGATCGCTTGCGACTCGGCCGGAACTTCTAGCTATCACATCGGTTCGTCTCCCGATCGCCGCATGAATCTAGCGGCAAAAAAAAGAGGAATAACTTTAAACGGTAGTGCCAGACAGTTTCAAGAGTCTGATTTTGAAGAATTTGACCTGATTTTGGCGATGGATCGCAGCAACTATCGCAATATTGTCTCCCTCGATTCTCAAGCTAAGTATCAGCATAAAGTTAAATTGATGTGCGATTTTGCCCTCAATTATTCAGAAACAGAAGTTCCAGATCCTTACTATGGTGGAGCTGAAGGCTTCGATCGCGTTATCGATCTCCTTCTAGATGCTTGTAACGGTTTATTAGATCGCCTCGTCCAAGAAGAAAAAATTGCGATCGATTAAAAGGGAAAAGGCAATAGGGAAGAGGCAATAGGGAAAAGCGCACCGCCTACGCGTCGGACGGCGTTCACTACTCGGATACACGCTCCGAGTCCACACCTCCGCAAGACGCAAGTAGCGCACCGCCCGTGGCGAGGTCTCCTCGCCTATAAGGACGGAGCAAGCAGCCGGAGCAAGCAGGCAATAGGGAAAAGGCAATAGGGAAGAGGCAATAGGCAATAGCTCCCGGAAAGTTTGCCAAGACGGTCTCTGAAGGCATAGCGACGGAGCAAGCAAGAATGAGGGAAAGATTTGCCTGGTTATTTTCCCTGTTGCCTCGGGCCTTCGGCTAGTAAGAATATTTTGGAAAACTTCTCAAATATAAAATATTCTTTTGTAGTATCCGTGTTACAATAAACGGGAACTAAGATAAAATTAGGTACAATAAGCAGCAATGAAATATTAATTATTGCCAGAAGGCAAGCATAAATTAAGAGTGACAAAGCGGCACGATTCGATCGAATCTTTAGAAAACGGGAACTGGTTCAAACTTATATGTGGGGCCAGCTTTCAACATCTCCCGGCAGTGCGTAATTTAGTTTTAGCATACACAATAGCCGGAGCAGACTGTATTGATGTAGCGGCAGATCGTGCAGTAATTAAGGCGACAAAAGAGGCAATAAAACTAGCAGAAAATAGCCAAAGCGATCGATTCGAGACTGCAAAAAAACCATTATTGATGGTCAGTATCAATGACGGAGAAGATCCTCATTTTCGTAAAGCAGAATTCGATGCCAAATACTGTCCTGAAGACTGTTCTCGTCCTTGCGAAAAAATTTGCCCCGCAGCCGCGATCGACTTTACAAGCTCAGAAAAAACAGGGACGGCAATAATCGCAGATCGCTGTTATGGCTGCGGTAGATGCTTGCCAGTTTGCCCGATCGGAATAATTACAACTCGATCGACCCAGATAGAAAAAGCCGCGATCGCAGATGAAATTAGCGAAATGGGCATCGATGCGATCGAAATCCATACTTCAATAGGGAACGAAAAAGCTTTTCAAGAATTATGGCAAGCCATTTATCCCCAAGTCGAAAGTCTCAAACTAATCTCAATTAGTTGCGGCGACGGCCCTGATTTGATTAAATACTTTAAGTACATTTATGAAACGATTGCGCCACTGTCAATACCTTTAATTTGGCAAACAGACGGCCGTCCCATGAGTGGCGATATCGGAGCGGGAACTACTCACGCCAGCATTAAATTAGCGCAAAAAGTAATCGAGGCCGACTTACCAGGATACGTTCAGCTTGCAGGAGGAACTAACCATGCCACAGTTAGCAAAATTAGAGCTTTAGGACTCTTAAAAGGCAAAAATGAAGCAACAAAACCAGAAAAGTTGCCCTCAATAGCTGGAGTTGCTTACGGCAGCTACGCTCGTTCCTTATTGTTGCCAATTTTAGAACAATTAGAAACAAGGGAAAAATTTTCACCTTTACAAACTTCTGCCCCAGTCAGGTTGGAAAAATATCCAGATCTACTTCAAAAAGCAACAAAATTAGCCGATTCCTTAGTATCTCAGCTTAAAAACAAGCAAAAAATTTGCACTTTACCCGAAAAGTTTTGTACAACACAACCAATCGACAAAAATAATATTTAACAAAATAACCTGTATATGGAACAGCGACCGGCGATCGATCCTTTAGAAAAAAAAATTTTATCCCCAGAAACAGAAACACAGCAAGCGATGCAGGAGAAAAATCCCAACCAAAAAATTCAAATTACAGACGATCTCAATAAATTATTAGATATCGTACCCCAACCAATTCGCGCCAAAATCCTCGAACATCCCCAACAAGAAAAAGTTGTCGAAATAGTGATGGACTTGGGCAGAATTCCAGAAGCACGCTTTCAAGATAAAGTATCTTACTTAGGGGAAACACCAGTATCTAAAGAAGATCTGCGCTATTGTGTCGAACGAGTCGGGATGTTTAGCGGCGATAATAGAGCCGGAATCGAAAGAACTTTACACCGGATCAGTGCTATTCGCAACCGCACCGGAGAAATTATCGGTTTAACTTGTCGCGTCGGGCGGGCAATTTTTGGAACTATTGTCAGTATTAGAGATTTAATCGAAACCGGCCGCAGTATTCTATTATTAGGTCGTCCTGGTGTCGGTAAAACTACCGCGTTGCGTGAAATTGCCAGAGTTTTAGCCGACGATCTCAATAAAAGAGTTGTCATTATCGATACTTCCAATGAAATTGCCGGAGATGGAGATATTCCCCACCCCGCGATCGGCAGAGCGAGAAGAATGCAAGTAGCTCGTCCAGAATTGCAACATCAGGTAATGATCGAAGCAGTCGAAAATCATATGCCAGAAGTAATTGTGATCGATGAAATTGGCACAGAATTAGAAGCTCTAGCCGCCAGGACGATCGCCGAGCGAGGAGTACAATTAGTCGGCACGGCTCACGGAAATCGTCTCGAAAACCTGATCAAAAATCCTACCCTCTCAGATCTAGTCGGAGGAATCCAAGCTGTTACCCTCGGAGACGACGAAGCCAGACGCAGAGGCTCGCAAAAAACGGTTTTAGAGCGCAAAGCACCTCCGACCTTTGAAATAGCCGTAGAAATGCAAGATCGGCAAAGCTGGGTAGTTCACGAAGAAGTTGCCGCTACTGTAGATTATTTATTGCGCGGTAAAGAACCAGTTTTACAAATTAGAACCGTCGATAAAAATGGCGCAGTTCAAATAACTCACGAAACTCCCCGTCAAACTGGCAATACTTCCGTGTCGGGAACGACATTAATTGAAACTCCCCTCAAACCTGGCGGTTGGCGGGCTTCCGGTAGAATGACTCCTCTAGCTCCCCTAAGTTCCTCAAATCGGAGCGACAATTCTGATTTTGAAAGTATGTTAGCTCGCTCCTGGAATCAAGCTGAGGACGAATTTAGCAACAAAATTAGAACCCCCGGGCCAAATGGAGAAGATTTGCCGATTTACATTTACCCTTACGGAATCGGCCGCTCTCAGATCGAGCAAGTGATTGAAATAATGAATTTGCCAATAGTCTTGACAAAAGACCTGGGTAATGCGGATGCTACTATTGCCCTGCGATCGCACGTTAAAAATCACAGCAAATTACGACAAATTGCTAAAGCACGTCAGATTCCAATCCACGCGATTAAATCTAGCACGATTCCCCAAATAACTAGAGCTTTGCGGCGGATTTTAAATATGGACGATCCGAAAACCCCAGAAGCAGCAGATTTGCGCCTCTTCGTCCAAGAAGGTACTGATGACGAAATCGAAGCCTTAGAAGAAGCTAGATTGGCAGTAGAACAGATTGTCATACCCAAAGGCCAACCAGTAGAATTACTGCCGCGATCGCCAAAAGTCCGCAAAATGCAACACGAATTAGTCGAACACTATCGCCTTCAATCCGATAGCTTTGGTGAAGAACCCAATCGTAGATTGCGAATTTATCCAGCATAAAATTTAACCTCCCTGGTGTTAAACTGAGGAGAATACTAAAATAGCAAGAATTAAAAGCGATCGGATTCGGCAAATCCCGAAGTAAAAATACAGTCCAAAAGTCCACTGTACCGACGAAGGTATTGCAATCCGATCCTACTTAATCTCGATAAAATCAGCAATAGCTCTGCTTGCAGGGCTGACATAAACTACTTTCAAGCTTGAGAAACGAATAAGCAGCGTGGATATTCAAATTGGTCGCGGTAAAACAGCTCGCCGAGCCTACGGATTCGATGAAATAGCATTAGTACCAGGAACTAGAACTCTAGATCCATCCCTAGCAAATACGACCTGGGAAATAGGCAACATCGAACGGGAAATTCCCATCATTGCCAGCGCAATGGATGGTGTAGTAGACGTGCGGATGGCGGTATTACTTTCAGAATTAGGAGCAATGGGCGTTCTTAATCTAGAAGGTTTGCAAACCCGCTATGCCGATCCAGAACCAGTATTAAATAAAATTATTTCGGTAGGCAAGTCCGATTTTGTCGGATTGATGCAAGAATTATATGCCGAACCAATTAAAGCAGAACTGATTAAACAACGGATCTCGGAAATAAAAGATCGCGGCGGTATTGCAGCAGTGAGTTTAACTCCAGCAGGGGCAATAAAATACGGCAATGTGGTAGCTGATGCCCCCACAGATCTGCTATTTATTCAAGCAACTGTTGTTTCTACAGCTCACCTGTCTCCCGAATCATATACTCCTCTCGATTTGGCTGGCTTTTGTCAAGATATGCCCATGCCAGTAGTGATGGGAAATTGCGTTACTTATGAAGTCGCGACAAACTTAATCAAAGCCGGAGCAGCTGGGGTTTTAGTCGGAATCGGGCCGGGTGCGGCTTGTACTTCTCGCGGGGTTTTAGGCGTTGGCGTGCCTCAAGCAACTGCGATCGCAGATTGTGCTGCAGCTCGAGACGATTATTATGCGGAAACAGGTAAATACGTACCGGTAATTGCCGACGGCGGTATTGTTACTGGAGGAGATATTTGTAAGTGTATTGCTTGCGGTGCAGATGCAGTCATGATCGGTTCTCCGATCGCCAGAGCAGCGGAAGCACCAGGAGGCGATTATCATTGGGGTATGGCGACACCAAGTCCAGTTTTACCTCGCGGTACTCGCATTAATGTGGGAACTACTGGCACAATTAAAGAGATTATGGTCGGCCCCGCTAAATTGGACGATGGAACTCATAATCTTTTAGGTGCGCTGCAAACTAGTATGGGCACTTTAGGAGCTAAAGATCTCAAAGAAATGCAGCAAGTTGATGTGGTGATTGCTCCTTCATTATTAACGGAAGGAAAAGTATATCAAAAAGCTCAACAGTTAGGCATGGG
>JASJCW010000003.1 GCA_030065265.1 Prochloraceae cyanobacterium | reverse complement strand
GAAGATGTCAAAAATCGAATGCGATCGCACCCTTTTATCTTGAAAGATTTTTTTCTGGGTATTGCCAAACCAGAAGTTCGCATCGACAAGGGCATTATTTTTGCTAGTCCCGATGGAGTCGATCTGAAAATGAACCTTTATCGCCCACTAGAAAAGGGCAAATACCCCGCTTTGGCGATCGTTTATGGTGGAGCTTGGAGAAGTGGAACTCCTGACGGCTACGAGGATTTTAGTTGCTATATGGCGGCTCGAGGCTATGCGGTGATTGCAGTTGATTATCGTCACGCACCTAAGTATAAGTTTCCGGCCCAACTCGAGGACGTAACTACAGCTTTGCACTACATTCGCGATCGCGCTGAGGAGTTAGAAGTAGATCCTCAAAGAATGGCGGTTATGGGGCGATCGGCTGGGGGTCATCTGGCTCTTTTGAGTGCCTACCAACAAGGTGCTATTCCGGTTCGTGGGGTAGTAAAATATTACGGCCCGGTTAATTTAGCAAAGGGCTACTACGATCCTCCAGTTCCTAATCCAATTAAGAGTGCAAATGTTTTAGAAAACTTTTTGGGTGGAACGCCGGAAGAGTTGCCAGAACTTTATCAACAAGCTTCGCCCATTACTTATACCAGGCCAGATCTGCCACCTACTCTATTAGTTTATGCCGGTCGCGACCATTTAACGCAACCTAAGTTTGGCAAAGAATTAGAGCAGAAGTTAAAAGCAAGTCAAAATTTAGCGATTCGTTTAGAAATTCCTTGGGCCGAACACGCTTTTGATGCTATTTTTTCTGGAATTAGCAATCAGCTTGCTTTGTATTATACCGAACGCTTTTTGGCAGCAATTTTAAAATCTAATTAATCGATTCTCAATTTGTAAGGGAAGATTGCATAAACATCTTTGGGGTCTTTTAAACCTCGCCAAATTGCTAAATCTTGTTTAATTTTTATCAGTTCGGCAGTTAGAGGATCGGCATTTTTTGCTTGTTTTTGAATGCTTGATTCTGATAATTCTTTTAAGAATCTTTCGCCAAAACTTTCAAATTTTGGATATTCAACCACTCGCCAATTAGTGCCTAATTCTGCTTCTTTAGCTGCATAAGCGATCGCAGCTTCTAAACCTCCTAATTCATCGACTAAACCGATTTCTTTAGCATCTATTCCAGACCAAACTCTTCCCCTAGCAATTTCGGCGACTTTTTCTTTAGGTAAATTGCGAGATGTTGCTACTTTATCGAGGAATAAATCGTAAATTTGATTGACGTATTTTTGAAATATTTTTAATTCTGCTTCTGTTTTCGGTCGGGTAGCAGTCCCGAGATCGGCAAATTCTCCGATTTTAACTGTATCCCAAGTAATCCCGTTATTATTGCTGATTTCTTTGAAGTTAAATAAAGCCCCAAAAACGCCGATCGATCCGGTAATAGTATTGGGTTCGGCAAAAATGTAATTCGCACCAGTTGCAATCCAATAACCGCCAGAAGCAGCCACATTTCCCATCGAAACTATAACTGGTTTTTCTTTGGCGATTAGTTTAATTTCCCGTAAAATAATTTCTGAAGCGGTCGCACTTCCTCCAGGACTGTTTACCCGAATTACTACTGCTTTTACTTGCTTATCTTGACGCAATTTACGCAATTCTCTAGCAAAGCTTTCTCCTCCTATTTGTTGTACGTCACCTTCACCCCCAACAATAGTGCCTTGAGCGTAGATAACCCCTATTTTATTTCTCGAGCTTTTTTCTTTGTTAACTTCGCTACTATAACCCGCTAGAGAAATTTGACGAAATGTATTATTTTTGCGATCGCTGTAACCTAATTTTTTGAGGTCTTCAATTACTTCATCAAAATAGGCTATGCGATCGATTAAACCGGCTTTTTTAGCTTCTTCTGCTGTTAAAAAACCACTCTCATCAGTAATCTTGTTTAACTGTTTTAAATCGATGGATCTGCTTTTACTTACCCCTGTAATAAATTCTTGCCAAATATCTTCTAATAATGCTTCGGTTTGTTCTTTATTCTCTTGGCTAAAATTTTTTCTAATCAATGGTTCTACTGCTGACTTGTAGTCGCCAACTCGAACTATTTGCACGCCAATACCGTATTTTTCAAAAGCTCCAGCGAAAAACATGGTTTGAGAGGCTAAACCATTGATTTCCATAGTTCCCATCGGGTTGAGAATTATGCGATCGGCAACGGAACTTAAATAATAACTTCTTTCGCTCCAATCGTTGTCATATGCAATAATTTCTTTTCCAGCAGCGCGAAATTCTTCTAAAGCGGAGCGAACTTCTTTTAATGTAGCGTAACCTGTTGCTCCGTCTGGCCCCCTACCATCTAAAAATATCGCGTTTATACGTTTGTCTTTAGTTGCGGCCTCAATTGAATTTAATGTTTGACGCAGTGAAAGTATCTTAGCTCGTTCTCCTGAAATAACATCTCCTAAAGTCGATGTTGGTTTAATATCGGCGATCGTAGTTGCTAAATCGATAACTAAGACCGATTTATTTTTGACTTTTACTGTTTCCGTT
The DNA here is from genome assembly GCA_030065265.1 of Prochloraceae cyanobacterium. Taxonomy (GTDB): domain Bacteria; phylum Cyanobacteriota; class Cyanobacteriia; order Cyanobacteriales; family JASJDA01; genus JASJDA01. Next base: position 54,725 of record JASJCW010000003.1, on the reverse strand, counting down.
GTTTGTGCTGTTGATATGAGTAAAAATACTAATCCACTAATGCCGATAGTTAAAAATAAAAATATTCCTACCATAGTGCCGATTACACTGGCAAGAGTTTGTTTAATGAATTTTCCCATCTGTTTAGTATTCTTTGCTTAAGGTTCAGAGCTGCCGGTAACTGATTTCTTTCCCTTACGTATTATTCCCAGTTACGTTCTTCATCTTAACTCGATCTTTTACATTATTTTTTGGATCGATTCGGAGTTTTGCAGTTCCTCTAAATTTCTATTTCCAGTACAAAACAATACGGTAGTTAGTTCTGCGATTAATAATTCTACTAATTCGTCGATCGCATCGGTTGATTCTGAGGCTGCTTGTAAAAATGGAAATGCTAACCCGGCTAAATCTGCTCCTAGGGCGATCGCTTTGGCTGCTTCGATGCCGTTTCGCAACCCTCCTGAAGCTATTAAGGGTACGTTAGGATCTAAGCGGCTAATGCTTTCAATACATTCTGCTGTGGGCAATCCCCAATCGGCAAAACTTTTGCCTAATTTACGCTGCAAGCTATTTTCGGCTCTTTCACTTTCTACTTTGGCCCAAGATGTACCTCCCGCACCTGCTACGTCGATCGCTTTTACGCCAATTTCGATTAACTTGCGGGCGATCTTTGCTGAAATTCCGTTACCTACTTCTTTGACGATTACGGGAACTGGCAACTTACTGCATAAAACTTCGATTTTGTCAATAATTCCTTTAAAATTAGTATCGCCGCGAGGTTGAATGCATTCTTGAAGGGGATTTAAATGCAAAATTAGCGCGTCTGCTGCGAGAATATCGACGACTCGCAAGCATTCATCTAAACCATAGGTATAATTGAGCTGCACCGCTCCTAAATTAGCAAATAAAGGAATATCTGGGGCTACTTCTCTAACGGCAAAAGTATCTGCTAAATCTGGATTTTCGACTGCTATCCTTTGGGAACCGACACCCATCGCTATTTGATATTTCTGTGCTATTTCTGCAAGTCGATAATTGATGGTTTTGGCTGTTTGAGTTCCTCCCGTCATCGAAGAGATTAATAAGGGTACTCCTAGTTTTTTGCCTAAAAAAACCGTACTCAGGTCAATTTCGTTGCGATCTAATTCTGGCAAACAACAGTGGGTAAAACGATAGCGATCGAAACCGTTAGTTAAACGATTAAATTGCACGTCTTCTTCCAGACAAATCCTGATGTGGTCGGCTTTTCTGACTTGGATATTAGGTTGATTCACCGATCGCTCTTGACTTAGCATAAATTAACGACTTTGTATTATCTCACACAATTGCTCTGCAATTACACTTTAATTAATTCAACTGCATCTTTTTTGTCTATTGCTTGGAGATAGACTTTTACTTTTTCTTCTTTGGCTGTGGGTAAGTATTTTCCGGTAAAATCGGGATGAATTGGTAGGTCTCGGTGACCGCGATCGACTAGGACTAGCAAGCGAATTTTCGCCGATCTGCCGTATTCTGTAACTGCATTTAAAGCAGCGCGGATCGTCCGACCGGAATAAATCACGTCGTCTACTATAATGACTGTTTTACCGGTAATATCTCCAGGGATTTCTGTTTTTGCTGGGGTACGGGTGGAAATGCGATCGAGGTCGTCGCGATAAAATGTAATGTCGATCGCTCCTACTGGAACTTGAAATCCTTCTAATGCTGCAATGCGATCGCCGATCGATATTGCTAGGGGAACTCCTCTGGTATAAATTCCCAGCAATACTATTTGGGAAAGATCTCCTGATTTTTCGACTACTTCGGAGGCCAAACGGTTAATGGTTCGGCGAATTTCTTCCGCAGAAAGTATTTCAATTGTTTTTTCAGCCATAGGTTGCTCCCAGAGGTCAGAGGTCGCAGATCGCAGGTCTTTTATTAATAACTGCTCTATCGAACTCGATAAAGAAATATTATATTTTATTTTCAAAAGTTAAACATCGCTCTGTTAAAAATAATCCCACCCAAGCTTGTCTAATTTTTTTGTAACCACTTAACAATATAATAAATCATCGATTAATCTCTGGATCTTTATTTGCTTTTTGCTGAGATAATTAGTTTTTAAAATAGTATTTCTTCAGTCAGATTTTTCAATTATGGATCGAATTTGGGAGCGGCTCGAAGCTTGGTTAAAAATAAATGATCCAGCAATTTTAAATCGTTTAGAACCTGGAGCAAGTCAAGCAGAGAGCGAAAATACAGCAGCTATTTTAGGTGTGTAATTTCCTGAAGATTCTAAAGCATCTTATCGCATTCATAATGGATTAGAGAAACTTAATGTTATTTGGATTGATGATTTTAAGCTTATTGGTTTAAAAAGAATAATCGAAGAATAGAAAGTGTGGAAAGAATTATTTGATGCTGGAGAATTTGACGATCCCGAATGTTTCAGTAGCTATTGCGAACTAGATAGAGTAATAAAAATAAATTATTGGTGGAATCCGAAATTGATTCCGATAACTTATACCAATTTGCAAAAATAGCAAAATACATAGCGATTTTATTTAAAAATATGAAAAAAGTTGAAAAAGCTTGTATTGTCTGACCCCTGCTCCGCTTGCCGCACGAGGAGCGCAGCGACGACCTCTCTGACTCCTGACCTTTTTACCTGCATTAAGTATCTTATTACTTTTGAAAAATGGTATTACGATGGGGCTGGAAATCAGGATTGTTTGGATTTAGATCCAGATATTAATGGTAATTACGGGCAAATTATTACTTTGTGGCACGATTGTGACGATCGCGAATTAGTTGCTGTCAATTTTCGTTCTTGGCTGGAAAAAATTGCCGAAGATCTAGAAAGTGGAGTTTATATTTATAACCAGAAATATAATTATTTAGAAGAAGCTTAAGGCGATCGCTAATAATTGTTTTCAGATACTTTGCTTAGCAAAATAACTAATTAATTGGGATACCATTTTCTTGCATATAATTTAACAACCAATTAGCCATAGTAGCGCGACGGGCTTGCGTCGGGGTAAATTCGCCTACTTTATAACCTTGAAAACCCAATTTTTCCTTAAGAAGCTGTTTGTTTGGTTTGGGAATAGAACGAGTTAATTTAACGGTTGGGGGGCGATCGGCGATAAAATCGGGAGGCTCTGGATATTGCGATCGCCATTCTTCAGACACGTTACTATTATCCCAAGTATTTTCTAGAGAATTATAGCGATATCCTAAATAATGCCAAACCAATTGATTTACAGTGCGATCGTCAATTTCTGCTTTAATGATTGCCCAGATGGTTTCTGTATTTAGCGGTGGTAATTCAGACATAGTTTCAATTTGCTAATGAAAAAGCCCCAAAAATGGCAGGTCGTATTTATTTTACTCCTTGGCGTAGTTAGCGTATCTAGTGCGGCTATTTTCGTTCGTCTAGCTATGGCCGCAGGAGAAGGGGGAGGAGTTGATTTCAGCTTGTTTTTAGCTGCTTCTCGTCTGCTGGTATCTGCACTTGTAATACTGCCATTGTGGAAGAATATTGCCAAAGTCAAAGTGAATTTTAAAGCCTATTGGTATGCTGTTGGTGCTGGAATCTCTTTGGCGGTTCATTTTGCTGTTTGGATTAGTTCGCTATCTTTTACTTCGATCGCAGCTTCAACAACTTTAGTAACTACTAACCCTATTTGGGTGGCAATTTTATCTTGGTGGTTATTAAAGGAAAAACCGAGTAAATTGACGATCGCGGGGATTTCGATCGCTATTTTGGGGTCAATAGTCATTGCTTTTGGCGATCGAGCAGCAACCGCAGCATATTCTAATCCGTTATTAGGCAATTTACTGGCATTAACTGGCAGCATTTTTGTCAGTTGCTATTTGCTGTTCGGTCGTTTGGCACAACAAAATGGTTTGAAGATTGATATTTACGCGGCGATCGCATATACTACTGCGGCGATCGTTTTATTTCCTGTACCTATTTTGTTTGGTTCGGGATATTTGAGCTATGAAACACCAGTTTATTTTTATGTTTTTTTAATGGCAGTTGTCTCGCAACTAATCGGTCATACTAGCTTTAATTGGTCTTTAGCTGTGATTTCTCCGACTTTAGTGGCTTTAGCACTATTATTTGAACCGATTTGTGCTAGTTTCTTCGGTTTTTTATTGTTTGCTGAAGTTCCCTCTTTGTTGGTATTGTTGGGAGGAGCGATCCAACTTCTAGGAGTTGGCTTTGCCGTTATTGGCGATCGCAGACTGACTTAAAATTGCCTCGATCTCGATCGGGCGATCTCTTGCTTAAAATCTTCTAATCACCTACTATATTCGAGATTAAAATTAAAGTTGGCTTGAGAGTTAATCGGAGAGATATATTGAAGTTAAACTAATCTGAGGGCAACAAACAATTAAACTTTAACTACATTCATCGATTTCGATAGTTAAGATTCTGATGATTTCGTGGCTCAAATCTATCAACAAAATCCAAAAACGAACTAATCGCTCGATCTAAAATCAATAAAGACTAAAGATTTCGGAGCGATCGAGGATCGACTATAATAAACAGCTAAGTTTGGAGGCACTAATGCAATTTGTAATTGGCGGTATTGTTGGATTTTTGGTTGGTGCGGCAGTTTTGTTCTTCATGCAAAAGAGCAAAATAGATCGCAAAGAAAAACAGTTACAACAAATGCAGAAAAAACTGGAACAATCCGAACAAGAACACCAGACTAGACTGCAAAATACCATAATGTCTTTGCAAGAAGAGAGCGAACTTAAGGCTCTCGAAGCGACGGATAAGGCTAAGCTTGAAACTCAAGCTTTAATTAAAAAATTAGAAAAAGAAAATATCAATAAAATTGAAAGTTTAGAACGAGCTAATTTAACCGATATTGAAGAGCTTGAAAAATCTCATCAAGCTACAATTCAAGAGCTACAAGATTCCCACCGAGCTAAAATTCAAGAATTAGAAGAGTCTCACAAAAAAGAATTAGAAGAGACAGTTAATTCTGTCAAAGAAGAATACGAAAATCAATTAAAACAACTCGATATTTCTAGAGAACAATTCAAAAATAAAACCGAAAACTTCGACGAATTTTTAGAAGGACTTCCATCAATTGATTCTCTTGATTTTGATGAAGCAGAATTAAGCGGCATATTGACGGGATCTGATGAACCTAGTTCTTTATCTGATGCTACTGAAGCAGGAATAAAAGAATTGTTTAAAATTGGCTCGGAAGACGCAAATCTGAATGAAGCAGATCCGATAACAGATGATACTGATGAGATTCAACAACTTGCAGATTTCTTTGAAGATTTACCTTCCTACGATGAAGAATCACTAGACTTAGAAGGTTTGACAAACTCTACGGAGAATAAAAGTGATTCTGTTTTAGACGAATTAAATCTAGAGCAAAAACCTTTAGAAGAAGAAATAAAAAGGCTGAGCGATTTATTGGACGCGTTTCCCACAATTTCTGAAGAAGAAAACGGAAATACTAATAATAAAAATAACAACAATAAATAGGAAAAATTAAAATCGATTTAAAAAAATAAATATTAAACTATTAAATTTAATTTAAAAGAATTAGATATCGATCGCAGTTTTGCTTGACTGTACTGATATTTTGCTGCTTAATTAAAATCTGTCCTCCACAGCAAACAAGATTTGAATTGCTTGGAAAAAATAAATGGAAATTGGGTGTTTTTGGCGATCGGTTTCGAGCAAAATATCGTTTTTAAGGCTGTATCTTTTCGATATTCCCGGATTTAATCCAGCCTTCTCGTCCTGTTTGCACTTCACGAATTTTTTGCCATCCGACGCTGACATCTTCTTTGAGAACTACAATTAAACTATTGTATGCTATTCCTCCAAGACGCGCCGATTGAGTAGTAGGGCCTGCGCGCAAAACCAAGCCTTGAGGCCAAGTAACTCTAGCGCGATATCCTTCTGAGGCAAAAGCCACTTGACTGGCAATAGGTTTTGCTTTTGTCTCGATAGGAATGGTTTGAGCTGAGATACTTCTGGTTTTTTCTTCGGGAAATATGGGTTTTTCCGGGACTATTGTCATTTTGGTAAAGAGATAATAGGCTACACCAACCGCGCTTCCACTCAAGATAACAATACCGAGGAAAAAACCCAGAACAAACTGAAAGAAACCTGAAATAGTATTGCTTTTCACTATAAAAATACTTAGTCCTAACTATTGAAGTTTACTTTAAAAGTGCCACTTTGTTTAGAAGCCATGCGAGCCTTACCCGCAGCAGCCCAGTTTTGTAAAAACTCAATTTGTTCTTTAGCTGTTTGGGCTAAAGGAACTATCTGACTGGCTGATTCTAAAATATCATCATTAGTGAAATCGCGATTTTGGCTGAAACCAATATGCATCGCTTCGATTATAGTTTGTTCTATTTCAGCTCCAGAGAATAATGGGGTTTCGTAAGCAAGCCGAGAAATGTCATAATTCTTTAGATTGTGAGGTCTGACGCGAGACAAATGAACTTTAAAAATTGCTTCTCTTTCAGTTTGACTGGGCAGACCAACAAAAAATATCTCGTCAAAGCGTCCTTTGCGTAACATTTCTGGGGGTAATGCGCGGACGTTGTTAGCTGTAGCCACGACAAATACTGGGGATTTTTTCTCTGCTAACCAGTTAATAAAAGTTCCGAACACTCTGCTAGTAGTTCCCGAGTCGCCTTTACCATCAATACCGGAAAAAGCTTTATCAATTTCGTCGATCCAAAGAATACAAGGAGCGATCGCCTCGGCCAAATTAATTGTCTGACGGGTACGAGATTCGCTTTCTCCGACCAAACCACCGAACAAGCGACCGATGTCGAGACGCAACAAGGGTAAATGCCAATGATGGGCGATCGCTTTGGCTGTTAACGATTTTCCCGTGCCTTGAATTCCGACCAATAAGAGGCCGCGAGGGTAGGGTAGACCGTAAGCTCTAGCTCGCTCGGAAAAAGCTCCGCCACGACGCAATAACCAGTCTTTGAGGTTATCTAATCCGCCGATATCGGAGATTTGTTCTTTGGCGGGATAAAAGTCTAAAATTTGAGTCTGACGAATTGATTGACGTTTTTCTTCTAATACTAGTTCGATATCTTCTGGTTGCAGCTGGCCCGAAACTGCGATCGCCCTGGTTAAAACTCTTCTAATTCTTTCTAAAGATAGCCCTCGAGCCGTATTCACTAATTCGTCTAATTTTTTGTCGGCTAGATTTTGTCCCACTGAAGCAAGCAGTCTTTGCACTTCTGTTTTGATTTCTACGGTTGTCGGTAAAGGAAATTCAATTACCGTAATTACTTCGCTCAATTCTCTAGGAATGTTAATTTCTGAAGAAACGATCGCGATATTTTTGGGAGCTGATTTTAAAACCCTGGCTAAATTACGCAATTTGCGAGAGACTGAGATATCTTCTAAAAAGCGTTGAAAATCTCGTAAAATAAAGATCCCCCCGGCACTTTGGGGCAGTTTTTCCGGTAATTCTAAGGCTTGTAGGGGGTTACGTTTGCCGAAGCCTTGATAGTTAGGATTATTTTGATAGCCTTCGACAAAATCCCAAATATAAACGGGGCGATCGCCGACTGCTTTTGCCGAAAGTGCGATCGCGGCTTCTACTCTTTCCTCTTCGGGAGTGGCAACGTAAACGAGCGGATAGCAAGCTCGCAGTAACAGTTGAAACTCTTGATTAAAAGTCATTTTTTCGATTTTTCTGTTCTCGATCGTTGTTTTTTTCGGTTTTGTTTAAGCTGGCGGTCGCGCGCGATAATCAGCCTGAGAATTTTTCTTTTAATGCGGCCAAACTGGCCCAACGGCTGTCAACTAGAGGATCGGTGTTTTCGGTTCGGAGATCTGCTGCTCCGGGGCATTCTTCACCGCATAATTGACGCATGGGCATTGCTAGGGATAATTGTTCGTACAGCCAGGATTCTGGTTCAAAATACCCCCAAGGAGAGAGTTTTTCGGAGAGATCTTCTAAAGGAATTTCTCGTTCGACAAACTTGGCTGTTTCATCGGCATTATCTTCTAGCCAAATTATTTCGGAAGTATCGACAGATAAGCGATGATTGTAATTAGCCAAACAGCGATCGCAAACGACCGTAATAATTGTTTCTGCTTTTGCACTCACTTCTAAATAAGTGCCTCCGTGAGTTATGACGATCGCTCCTTTGACTGGGGTTAAGGTATTTAAACCGGCAATCGGCTCATCTAGGGTGATTTCCTCGGTTCTATCTGGTGCTTTGAGTAATTGAGGAATGTAGATAACTTCCATTTTTGGTAAAATCTCCTACTAATTCCCATTTTAGAATTTAGCGAAGGCGAACTACTAAATGTCTGTTTGGTTCTTGCCCTCGACTTTCAGTCGCTAAGTCTTCTGAATCTTTTAATAAAGTGTGAATTTGACGGCGTTCTGCTGAAGATAAGGACTCGATGGCAACTTCGTTACCTGTTTGACGTACCCTTGCGGCTACTTCTTCGATCAAGGCTGCTAACTCTTTTCTCCTTTTGGCGCGATAGCCGTCTAATTCAACTGTGAAGGAACTTTGTTCTTGGGGATCTGCACCAATATTTAACAAAGTGTTGGCTAAGTATTGAATCGAATCGATTGCTTCTCCTTTCGGGCCGATTAGTGCCTCTATCTGCTGCTGGTTAAAATCATTGCGATCGATCGTCAACCAAGGATTTTCTTGTTCTGAACTTGAGTCGATTTGTTCTACCGTTACTGAGGCTGGAACTCCCATTATTTCGAGTAGATTCTCCAACCACTCCTTACCTCGCTGGATTTGCCTCTCCCTCATACCGCCTCGATCTTTATGATGTTTTTTCTTTTTTCTTAGAACGTTTCTTTTCAAAAGGTAGTTCTTCTCTACCCCCTTGGCCAGTTTTCTTACGTTCTTCTTTTTCCTGTTGCTGTACTAGTTTTTGCAAGTTATCTGGTAGGGGTTCGCGCATCAAAAAGAAGGTTTGCCCGGTTTGGAAAACGTTAGCGACTACGATGTACAGTAAAACCCCTGCAGGTAAGGGGAAAAATAGAAACATCCCACTGAAGATTACGGGAATAAACTTGTTAATTGCTTGTTGCTGTCCGGTGTTAGGTCCTGACTGACCGGTCAAGGTTTGGTTGACGTATAAACTAACGCCAAAAATAACTACTAAAGCGAGAATATCCCAATTGATCGCGCCGTTTTCTCCAGATACACCAACGCGGCCTAGCTTTTGGATGAAGAGAAATCCTTTTTCTGAAGCAATTCCGGGGATGGTGGCTTGAATTGTTGCGTCTCCAGGGGCGATCGCCTCTATGGTGCCATCTTCTTTGATGTTAATCCTTTCTTGCCCTTTAGTTACTTCCCATTTTGGCTGAATGTCTTTGTCTGGGTATTCTGCGATTAAGTTGTTTAAAGATTTGCCTGCTTCGGTTTGAAATTCTATTTTGCTTTCTTTGCCAACTACTAGTTGCTTTCCTGCTGGTAATAGGGCGGCAATTTTGTAGTGAACCCCGTCATCAACATAAATATTTTGAGCTTTAGTGCTGAAAGTTTGGGGCTGAACGAATTCCATTTGCTCGCGGGGCAATACTTGCACGTCTAGGGTGTAAGCAATGTCTGTAAATGGCGATCCTCTCAAAGTGGCAAACAATGCGAATAAAATCGGCATTTGTACCAACAACGGCAAACAACCCGCTAGGGGATTGCCGAATTCTTGCATTAATTTACCTAATTCTTCCCGTTGTTTTTCTGGGTTATCTTTATACTTGTTTTGAATTTCCTCTTGCCTTTTTTTCATCATTGGCTGAGTAATTCGCATTTTTCTGGCGTTGCGAATTTGCCCCGCATTGAGAGGAGAAACTGCTCCGCGAATTACTAAGGTGAGGGCGACGATCGCAAAACCATAGCTGGGCGTAATCCCGTAAAAGAAATCCAGGATTGGCAGCATGATGTTATTGGAAATAAATCCGATTCCAAAATCCATATCAAATCGAGCTAGCTGTTGGCTTTGTAAGGTTTTCTCAGTCTAATTTATCTAATATTTGCCGCTTGTGGCATAAAATCTAAATCTGGTTTAGCGATCGCTTAACATAACTATACAAATCAGTCTGGCGATCGCTGAGGTATTTAAGCGGTAATTGCTTCTTTCGATTTATCGGTTTTTTGTGCTGCTTTTTCGGCAATATATTCAGATACTTCTCTAAAATTAGGAATTGCTCGCAATTCTAAACGAGTTCTGTTTTTGAGGGTGATGACAATATCGCCCCATATGCCTATACCTCGAGGCATTTTGACAATTTTAACGATGTCTTTGTAAATGATATCAGTACGTTCGCGCCCCATCCATCCAGAAGTTATTGAAACGCGGCGATCGGTGATTAAATATCTCAACCACAAAGCTCTAACCACTGCGGCCACAGTTAAGGGCAAACAGATCACGGTAAATCCTAATAAAACGTTTATTATCAGATCGCCGATATGGGGGCCGCCTTCGTAAAACTTATTTTCTTTAATTGCCATTGATTATTTCTGCTTTTACTAACAACTGTTTTAATTCTCCCAGAAAATCTTTATATTCGCATTTTAAAGCTTGGGATCTTACTCCGATTATTATTTTCCAACCTGGAGGAATATTGGGCAGTAATTCTCTCATGACAGCTTTGATCTGTCTTTTAATCCGATTGCGAATTACTGCTTTTTTGCTGACTTTTCGTCCGATTGAAATTCCGATTTGAGGGGGGCTTTCTACCCGCTCGTTACCATCAATTGGATTTTTTTTCGCTTCTAATAGTGCCCGTAAAACTAAATGAGGAGTTTGGCGATACAGTCCCTTTTTATAGATTCGATCGAAATCACGTCTATGTTTGAGTCGATTAGCCCTAGGCAATCCCACGCCTTTTCCTCATTAAATAAGCTAATATTTCTTTTAATTATTTGCCAGCGAATCCTGCAATTGATTGCTTGTTGGCAAGATTTATAATTTTCCTTTAAGTTTGAGAGCTTTTTTTAAAAAGGCTCGTTTGCTTAAAATAGCTTATTTAAAAACTTTAAACTGCAAGGCGATGACGACCTTTTTTTCTTCTCGCTCTAATTACCTTACGGCCGTTACGATCTCGCATTCTAGCTCGAAATCCTGAAGTTCTTTTTTGCTTTCTATTTGTCCCGCCTAAAGTTCTTTTAGTCATTTAAATTCTCCTCTTTGTTTCTCGATTTTTTACGCACAAAAAGCCACAATCGATAATTATATCTCATATCGAGCTTGAAATCAAAAAAAATAGTGCGATCGGCGTAGGGGGGAGGCGTGGGAGGCGTAGGGAGCATCTTTGTAAGGTCAGAGGTCAGGGGGCTGCGCCTATGGTCAGGGGTCAGGGGTTAAAGTATAATAATCGCTCTACTAATTTGATACTAATAAAACAATTTTCAATCTTATTACCTCTGACCCCTGACCCCATTAATTACTGACTACTTGCTACTTGCTACTTGCTACTTTTGCCCTGTGCCCTGTTCCCTTGGAGCGTAGCGACGTGCCTCTTACCTCTTTAATTTCTAATTTAATCGACAGTAATAATCCAAGTGCCTACGTGTTGACGGATCGGCAGATCGTTGGCGGCAATTAGTTGACAATTGAAGTAAAATGTGCCTGCCCGGGAAGGATTTTTGACGTTGTGCATCACAATTTGCAATTTGTTGCTTTGGGTAATCTGTTCTTTGGGCACAATTTCGATAATGCGGCTTTCTTCATCCCAAACTACTTCTTCTAGTTCGATCGGCTTGTTTTTGATTCTGATTTCAATGCGATCTTCTTCAAATTTGCCATCGTAATAATCGGGATAAGTAATAAAAATCTTAGAAGCTCCCTGAATCATTTTTTTGGCGGGAATTGTTAATTTATAGCGTTCCCTTCTTTTCGGGCCGACATCCCACTCCAAGTAATAATTAAGGATATTTTCCCTGTCAACTCCGCCAAAAATAGTCAATCCAGAAGTGCTTTGTGCGGAAACGGGATTAGCTACAAAATATCCTAATAATGTCATCGGAAAAAGTAACAAAATCCAGGCTGAAGATTTCAATTTGAACATAGAGGTTATTAACTCAAAATAAGTTTTCAAGATCTTTGTCATTAAATGTTAATTAATGTTTGTCCTTTCGATCTCGGCTTACGCCTATTGGTGACGAAATTATAGAAAAAAAGTGCCAGAAGTCACAACGAATCTATAAAACAAGTTGAAGATAACTATTGTTATAGCGGAATCGACATAGGATGCAATTAAGTAGCGAAAGATTAGCTATTTACCGAGCTAGTCAATTATCCGAGTTGGGGAAATCTATATAGTTAGCGACTTATTTTCTGAGATAGATCTTATCCCTCAATCTAAATTTTCCTAGAAAAAAATAATGCTTATCTTTAACTTGGCTCTAAAAAATAGTTATTTTCAGCGTTCGAGCATTCGGTAACAAATATCTGTTTAAACCAAGCTAAGAAAAAGGAGCAATTATTTAAGAAAAAATTTAGAAAATTGAGAACAAATCTTAAAATTACGAACTATGGTTCGAGTGACGTTTCATGAAACGTCCGTACAAAGTCGATAAGGAGAATGTATGACCGCAATCGTCACTAAAGAAAATGAAACGGGAGAGCAATCTGCTCTAGAAAACAAGAAAAAGATTGGTATTCCCAAAGAAATATATCCTCAAGAATGTCGCGTAGCTGCAACTCCCGATACCGTCAAAAAACTGCAAAAACTTGGTTTCAGTATTTTAGTCGAATCTGGCGCGGGAGAATTAGCTAATTTCCCAGACAAAGCCTACCAACAGGCAAATTGTCAGATAGTAGACACCCAAACCCTTTGGAGTCAAGCAGATATTATCCTTAAAGTGCGCGCTCCGCAACTGCACCCAACTTTAAATGTTGATGAAACTGAGTTACTCAGGGAAGGAGCAACTTTAATAAGTTTTATTTGGCCGGCTCAAAATCAGGAATTATTAGAAAAACTCGCCGCACGCAAAGCTACAGTATTGGCAATGGATGCCGTACCTCGTATTAGTAGAGCGCAAAAGCTAGATGCTTTGAGTTCGATGGCTAATATCGCCGGATATCGGGCTGTAGTTGAAGCGGCGAACCATTTCGGACGCTTTTTTACCGGACAAATCACTGCTGCGGGTAAAGTACCTCCGGCTAAAGTGTTAGTAATTGGTGCTGGGGTAGCGGGATTAGCTGCGATCGGAACTGCAAAAAGTTTGGGCGCGATCGTGCGCGCTTTTGACGTTCGTCCTGCTGTTAAAGAGCAAGTCGAAAGTTTAGGAGCAGAATTTTTACTTCTAGAATTTGACGAAGAAGGCACGGGTCAGGGCGGTTATGCCAAGATCATGAGTAAAGAGTTCATCGATGCGGAAATGGCTCTGTTCGCTCAACAAGCTAAAGAAGTGGATATTATTATCACTACAGCTTTGATCCCCGGTAAAAAAGCTCCTTTGCTAATTACCAAAGAAACCGCCGAAAGCATGAAACAAGGTTCGGTGATCGTCGATCTTGCTGCCGAACAAGGTGGAAATTGCGAGATTACTAAACCAAACGAAATTTACAACCATAATGGGATCACAGTTATTGGTTTGACCGACTTACCGAGTCGCATGGCTGCCCAGTCGAGTCAATTATACGGTACTAACTTATCTCACTTGCTCAAAGATATGGGCGGTGGTGAAAATTACAAGGTAGATCTCGAAGATGAAGTAGTGCGCGGTGCTTTAGTGCTTCACGAAGGTAAAGTAACCTGGCCGCCACCAAAAGTAGATCGCCCGGCCCCGGCTCAAACTGCACCGAAAACAGCAGCTAAAACTGAGGCGAAAGAAGAGAAAAAATCCGGCAGTCTTCGCAGTTGGATCTTAATATTCTGCGCTGGTTTGGCTCTTTTTGGCGTAGGAATGGGCGCGCCCGAGTCGTTCTTATCCCATTTAACAGTATTCGTCCTCTCTTGCTTTATCGGTTGGCAAGCAATTTGGAATGTTGCCCCAGCTTTACATACTCCTTTAATGAGCGTAACTAACGCGATTAGCGGGATCATCATCATCGGCGGTATGTTACAAGTTTCGGGATCGATCGCATCTGCGCCAACTATTTTAGGGGCTGTAGCTATTTTATTCGCCACTATCAACATCGCTGGTGGATTTGTGGTTACTCAAAGAATGCTGAATATGTTCCGCAAATAATTTTCGATCTCGTTAACCTTTACCGCAATTTTTTCCTTTGTTATGTCAGATAACTTATTAACAGTCGCCTATATCGGCGCGATCGCATTGTTTATTATCAGCGTTTGGGGTCTATCTAAGCCCGAAACAGCACCTCGAGGCAATATTTACGGCATTATCGGCATGATTATTGCCGTTGTCGCTACGGCTTTAAGCCATGAAGTAACCGGATACGGCCCTTTAATTGTCGCGATTATTATCGGTGGAACTATCGGCGCGATCGCCGCTGTCAAAGTAGCTATGACAGGACTGCCCCAAATGGTGGGATTGTTTAACAGTTTCGTCGGTTTAGCTGCTGTTTTAATCGGTTTTTCGGAATTATTAAAACTAGATGGCACTTTAGTCGGTGTCGATCTCACGATCCACAAATTGGAGATCTTCATCGGTGTTTTTGTCGGTGCGATCACCTTTACCGGATCGGTTATTGCTTTTGCTAAATTACAAGGTTTAGTCACTAGCAGAGCTGTAATGCTTCCGGGCCGCCATTGGGTGAACTTAGCTATGTTCGTAGCTTGCGTTGGTTTTGGCTTTGAATTTATGTCAGTTGCCAGCACCGAAGCAATGATGTTGCCTTTGGCTGTTATGACTGCTATTAGCTCGATTTTGGGCATTAACATGGTGATGGCGATCGGCGGTGCTGATATGCCTGTGGTAATTTCGATTCTCAACAGCTATTCTGGTTGGGTAGGAACTGCTACTGGTTTCATGCTTTCTAACGACTTGCTTATCGTTACTGGTTCGATCGTCGGTAGTAGCGGCGCGATCCTCAGCTACGTAATGTGTAAAGCAATGAACCGCTCTTTCCTCAACGTTGTTTTGGGCGGTTTTGGCGAAGGTGCGACCCCTACTGGTACTGGAGCTAAAATTGAGGGCGAAGCCACGCCTACAACTGCTGCAGAAACCGCAGAATTGTTAAGAGACGCTCAGAGTGTAGTTATCGTACCTGGTTACGGGATGGCCGTAGCTCAAGCTCAACACGCCGTATCCGATATTACAAAATTCTTAAGAGCGCGCAACATTAACGTTCGTTTTGGTATCCACCCAGTAGCTGGAAGAATGCCAGGTCACATGAACGTACTTTTAGCTGAGGCTAATTTACCCTACGATATCGTTTTGGAAATGGACGAGATTAACGATGATTTCCCTAAAACCGATGTAGTTTTGGTAATTGGTGCTAACGATACTGTTAACCCCAGTGCTTTAGACGATCCTAGCAGCCCGATCGCGGGTATGCCCGTCATGGAAGTTTGGAAGGCTGATGCTGTAGTTGTTTTCAAACGCAGTTTGGGTAGCGGCTACGCGGGTGTTGGCAATCCTTTATTCTTCAAAGAAAATACTTTCATGCTCTTCGGTGATGCGAAGAAGAATGTTAATGCTGTTTATGCTGAGTTAACTAATTCTGCGCCTGAAACCGTTCAAGAGACTGTTTTAGTAGCTTCTTAAAAATTTGCAGCCAGAGGGCAGATCGAACAGAATTATAAGTTCTGTATTTCCTGCCCTTATTTTTTTGCGTTTCAACTCATACTTTAGAGAATAAATATTATCAGTAAAATTTGATTTAAATATTGCTCGATGCGATCGCGGCTTAGTGAATATCATACTATTTTTTTGAAAATTACTTTGAATTAATTAAAAGGGAAAAGGCAATAGGCAACAGGCAACAGTTCATAGTTGGCTGAAGCCAAAGACCGCTCGTTAGAGAATTTTCCAGAAATGTGGCTTTTTTTCTTGTTAATTGATAACGTTAAATATCACTTAAAATCTAGTCTTGTAGAAACTTTTATAATTTATAATTTTAATTTAATTTTATATAATCAAGAAAAAAAATAATAATTTATATCGGAAAAAAATGCAATTTTAACTATGAAATATTTGAATATAAATATCGCTATTTTATTAACTGCATTATTAATTTCAGCCTGTCAGGACAAAGCGATCGAAATTGAAAAACCAATTCAAACCGATCCAAAATCTGAATTGCAAAACAAAGATCCGGGTATAGATCGAGACTTAATAATCTCATCTGAAGGAATTGGCAAAGCCAGACTGGGCATGACTTTAGGTCAACTCAAGGAAATATCAGATCCAGATACTGAATTTAAACTTCAATCTTCTTTTATGGTCGATCTCAATGCGATCGCGGTAACTAAATCTGGAGTAGTTCAATACTATATACTTTATTTAGCAGGAACTACTTCACATCCCGATAGAATTACGCCGAGCGATCGAGATCCGATAACAATTTTGATGACTGACAATCCTAATTATCAAACTAAAGAAGGTGTCAAAGTTGGCACTGCGATCGCAGCTGCTGAAACTATTTATGGAAATGCAACCTTATCCTACAATACTGCCAACGAATCTAGGGAATATGTCAGCTTTGGCGATCGCCCTAAAGATAATCTTGAATTCAGAACAAATTGGTTAGATCCTGATTTGGCAGGGATTTACAAGGCTACTTCTGAAGAATATCGTCAAACGCAACAGTTTCGTAATAATGCGGCTATTAGAGCGATCGAAGTTTCTTGCGCGCCAATCAATTGTCCGAAATAAAAAAAATTGCATTCTCGGCTTGCAAATTCCTAGAACGCTTTGATTAAGTAATAATTGGTAATTAATTTTTAAATTTTGAATTTGTTACCTATTATTTATTAATGTTTGTTTCAATAATCTAACTAAGAATTGCTATAACGTTGCTTGATTGCTTCGAGATCGATATCGACATCGACATTATTACCCAAATCTCTATTACTGGTGATTTCGCTCTTTTCGCTTAAGACAGATCGCATTCCTTCAATAGTCGATAGTAAACTGCGAGGATCCATAAATACTACCTTGCTACTTTCAGAACTGCCGATAGTTTTACCCATTTCTAGATAATTTTGAGCCAACAAAAATTGTAAAGATTCGATCGCCTTGGGATCGCTATTTAATTTATCGGTGACAATTTCCATTGCTTGGGAAGTCGCTTCGGCTTTGAGAACTTGTTCTTGACGTTGTGCTTCGGCCTTGAGAACTATTGCTTGTTTTTGAGCTTCTGCTGCGAGAATGGCGGCTTTTTTCTTGGCTTCTGCTTCTAATACCTGAGATTCAGCTTTACCTTTAGCAGAGTTAATTGCAGCATCTCTTTCCCCTTCAGAGGTTAAGATAGCTGCTCTTTTACGTCTTTCTGCGGCCATTTGTAACTCCATCGAGTCTTGAACTGCTTTAGAAGGAACGATGTCGCGCAGTTCGACTCGAGTCACTTTTACGCCCCAAGGATCGGTTGCTACATCTAATTCTCGCAATAAGATTTCGTTGATTTCGGTGCGAGCGGTAAAAGTTTGATCTAGTTCTAATTTACCCATTTCGGAGCGAATTTGGGTTAAAACTAAATTCACCATTGCATCCTGAAGGTTCTCTACTTTATAGTAAGCTTTATACATATCCATAATCCGCCAATATACGACTGCATCGACATTAATAGCAACGTTATCGCGAGTAATACAGGATTGTGCGGGAATATCGAGAACTTTTTCGCGAATAGTCTCTTTGTAAACTATGTTTTCAAGTACGGGAATTACAAATTTGAGTCCCGGTTCTAATTTACGATTGTAACTGCCCAGTCTTTCGATTAAATACTCATTTTTTTCATTGACGATTTTGACAGAACCTTTAAGCGTCGCAAAACCAAAAATCCCAGCTATTATCCAGAACCATTGCATATTTTTAAACCTCAGCAATTAAATTTATTATTTTTGATTATTAAATTATGAATCGAGCAACTTTTGCGATAGAACAATTAAAGTAGTTCCTTTTTTACCAATTACGTAAACTGTTTCTCCTTTGGGAATTATTTCTTGTTCGTACTCAGTTTTAGCCTGCCAAGAACCACCCTCATAAAGCACTCTACCCCCTTTACCTGGAACTATTGATGTTAAAGTTTCGGCGGTGGAGTCGTCTCCTAAATAGGCTGTTCTTTTGGTTTTTGGCAATAAAGTTCGCGACATTAATACAAATGATAGAGAGATTACCATCCATATTGCTATCTGCAAGCTGAGCTGAGGAACGATTAAAGATATTGCGGCTACGATTATAGCACTTGCACCCATCACAAAAGATGTAAAGGCAGTGGGAATAAATACTTCACTGCAGCAAAGAAGAAAGCCAATAACTAGCCACCACATGGTTGGGCTGAATAAAAAATTAGCAATAGTCATGGAAATTTTCTTAAACTAAAATTAAAAGGATAAACTTAGAAAAAATGCTCGTTTACTGCATTTATTTTAACTTGTTGCCTGTCAATCGAGGCAATTAAAGAAATAATTTATAAATTGTCAAAAAATTTATTTTTGCTTTTGAGACCCTTCTGTTAGAGAGTGTAAATTAGCTAAAAAACGTTCCTTAGATCTTAAAGCTGCAAATTTGCGATCGACTTTACTATTGTGCCAAGAATCTAATTTAATCTTGCTATCTATAGAGCGATCTCGAATAATTCCGCTTGTAAGTGGCGCGCTTTGATTATTGGCTTTAGTAATTTTAAAAGAAGCGGGTTTATTCAGATTAATTGTCGGAATTGGTGAAGAGATTAATTTAGGAAGTTGGGGCAATTGACGCTTTTTGTGAGGAGAAGAAGTTGCGATCTTTGGTGGCAAAATTTGTCCTAAAGATGTTTGTAATCTAGATTTGCGATCGCGCATCGGTGATAGGGGAACATCAGTAACAAGTTTAGTTATTTTTGGTAGATTTGGTAAATGTAATCTTGAAGATAAATTTTCTGATTGAGTTTTTCTTGGTTCTGAGACTGTTTTGATTTGTTGTAAATTTTCCCGATCGTCTTGTCTTAGTTTAATTCCTTTCCAGGAAATCGGCTTTTTAAATAGTTCTAATACATTTAAATTCTGCCAGTCTATAATATTTAAAGCAATTCCAGCTAAACTAGCGCGAGTTTCTTCATGTAAGAGGCAAGAGGAGACTTTTCTGCTGGCAAAAAACTCTTCAGCTTTGCTTGTTTTGATTACTTTTTTCCTGGGCATTTCTTGAGGAAATGCAAATATTTGCGATCGCGAAATACTTTTTGGATTCGGCAAAAAATCAAAAACTGAACTGGATCTTATCTCTTTTTTATCTCGTTCGATCGTTACTTTTTTTCTGAATTTTTTTGGTTTTTCTGTTTTATCTATTGTCGGTAAAACCTGTAATTGTAAGCGATCGTGCCAAGAACTACCTAACATTTCAAACAGCAGGTCGTAGCAACAACTGAACTCCCAATAACCAGGATCTAGATAGGTAAAAGGAATTACTACAATCAATCCCAATCGATCGAGACGACGAGTTTTTTTAGATAAACAATTAGAGACTTGTCGCGCCAAAAAATCTTGATAAGTGCAGCGCACTTCCACCTCACGATCGCTGCAACTACCCTGACCCAAAATCCGATAAATACCTTCTTCTATTTTTAATTTTGGCGAATCAATCGCCGACCAAATAAAATCGCCTTTTTTTTGCAGTAAAAATTGCCAATTAAGCATAATAAAATCTTGCGATCTTGCTGGTCGCAACTCGTCAATAAGATAATCTTTTTTCGTACTCGTTAATTATTGCCTAACGACCTTTCCTAAAGTTAGTTTATTAAAAATTTATTAGGGTGGTATTCGTTTGTTTTACTATCGATTCGAGGATTTTATTTTTGTTTTTATTAAGATTTAACTTTTCAAGAGTAAAGGAAAAAAATGACCTACGGGCCCCGTACCTTCACCGATATTGAGAGAATATTTTAGTGCTTTGGTAATGTAATCTTTAGCGGCTTCAACTGCGCTGAAAAGATCTTTTCCCAAACTTAAATTAGCAGCGATCGCAGCTGAGAGAGTGCATCCAGTTCCGTGGGTGTGCTTAGTATTGACAATTTCAGTCCGAAGTATGCGATATTCTCGACCGTCAAAAAAAACATCTACCCCTCGCAAATCTGCTAACATCGCACCGCCTTTAATTAAAACCGCTTTAGCTCCTTTCTGATGAATTATTTTAGCGGCCGCTTGCATATCTTCGAGGTTATTTATGGCGATCTTACTCGATATTTGTGCTTCGTAAATATTGGGAGTGACGATAGTTGCGAGGGGAAACAAATCCTTTTCCAAGCGAGTCACAGCGCGATCGTCGAGCAATTTAGCTCCAGTGCGAGATACCATTACCGGATCTACGACTAGAGGGATTGAAGGCAATTGTTGCAAACACTTTGCGACTGAGAAAATAATCTCTCGATCGAACAGCATTCCGGTTTTAATCGCGCCCGGATTGATATCTTCTGTTATTGCTTTGATTTGAGCTACAACTGTTTCGGGGGCGATCGCCATCACTTCCCTTACTCCGACCGTATTTTGAGCGGTAACGCAAGTTATGGCACTAGTTCCGTGCACGCAGTGAAAAGCAAAAGTTTTTAAATCTGCTTGAATTCCCGCTCCTCCTCCACTATCAGAACCAGCGATGGTCATCGCAATTTTGTCAAACTTAGTCATTAGTCATCAATTTTTCTATCAAGGCTAGTTAATTTTTAGAGAAGTTACGACGACGCTGTAAAAATTCTGGAATATCGAGCAGCCCTTTATCTTTTGAAGTTTCTTTAGCTGGAGTTGTGGTTTTTCTTTGCTGGGAAAATCCGGGCCGATCTAAAGGCGATTGAACTTTAGTAGTTTTTGGTGGTGTTTTCTGTCCTTCTCCGGTAAAGCCGGTGGCAATTACAGTAATTCTAATTTCGCCCTGCATTTGTTCGTCAATTACCGCACCAAAAATAATGTTAGCGTTCGGATCGACGATATCGTAAATTGTTTCTGCGGCTGTATTAACTTCGTGAAGCGTCAGATCGCTGCCACCAGTAATATTTAACACGACTCCTTTAGCCCCGGAAATCGAAGATTCTAATAAAGGAGAAGAAATTGCCATTACAGAGCCTTCTTTGGCCCTCGATTTACCAGATCCGATGCCGATTCCCATTAAAGCAGATCCCGCATCTGCCATGACCGCTTTAACGTCAGCAAAATCAACATTAACTAAACCAGGAACGGTAATAATATCGGATATTCCTTGTACCCCTTGGCGAAGAATATCGTCAGCAACGCGAAAAGCTTCTTGAACTGGAGTTTCTGGAGAAATTACTGAAAGTAGTTGATTGTTGGGGATGGTAATTAAAGTATCGACTCTTGTTTCTAGCGCACTTATCCCTTCGTCAGCTTGATTGGTGCGACGACGGCCTTCAAAAGTAAAAGGACGAGTAATTACGCCGACGGTCAAACAACCCATTTCTTTGGCGACTTCAGCGACGATCGGAGCTGCACCAGTTCCAGTTCCTCCACCCATACCGGCCGTAATAAAGACTAGATCCGTACCTTCTAAAGCGATCGCAATTTCTTCGCGAGATTCTTCGGCTGCTTTTTGTCCGATCGCCGGGTTTCCACCCGCACCGAGTCCTCTGGTGAGTTTTTGACCGACTTGAAGGCGATTTGGAGCGGCAGCTTGAGCTAATGCTTGTGCGTCGGTATTGATCGCCCAAAACTCTACCCCAATAATATCAGTTTGAATCATGCGATTGACCGCATTGCAACCGCCTCCACCCACACCGATTACTTTAATTTTAGCTACGTTACTGGGCACGATATTGTCCGGTTTTCCCTCTCTGGGTAAAGTAGAGTTTTTATTTATCGGTACTTCAAAATTGCGATCGTATAGATAATTACCTGAAATGTTACTTGGGGAATCCCGATATTCTTTAGAATTATTAAAAGTAGAATTATTTTGGGAACGAGAATTTTGTCCGTTTAGCCGATCGCCCTTAACGGTATCTGGAGAGTTTTCGTACATACATGCACCTTTGATTGATTCGGTATTTTATGTGAGGGAAGTTGACTACGTTTATTATTATGCTGATTTAGCCAGAGCTTTTAATAACTAAAAAATATTTAAATTTTCTAGTTATATTGTGCCAACGTCGTAAATATTCTTATCCATCAGGTTAATTTTCGCCCCATCGTCAGGATATTACTGAGTCACTTCCATTCAATTGAGACACATACAGATTAAATCCAGGAAAATATTGGTAATAATTAAAGATTTTTCTCCAGAGGTTGGTTCAAGTTTTTTTAATCTCTGCTTTAATTTAGTTATTATTATCCTCTTTTCAAATCCAATAAATTTAGCTTTGTTGGATGCAAAAAACGGTTTATTAATCGAGAAAATAGTATTGAGAACGACACTATATCGACATTATGGAAAAATAATAACTTTCACGACTATATTTGATTCTCAAGGGCAAATTCGTCTCAATTCCTAACTAATTTAAATGTTAATTACTTGACTAATACAAATAAACTCAATCGAATAAAGATTGCAAGTCAAACTCTTAGTATTATCGTAGCTTATGAATGATTTATTTTATTGATAACTAGGTTAACAGTCCCAAGTTAAACAGATCGAAAAGAGTTTTAAGGTGAATATACCTCGATCTGAGGAGAGTTGAGGTCTTTTAAATCGATCCAGTCAATTTGAACCAGGGGCATTTTATTTGGCAATTCTTGCATTTTTGATAAGACAGCTAACTGTTCTTGAAATCGGGCTGGAGAGCTATAAGCCCCTAAATGAACTTTACCTAGTGTGGTTCTTAAGATGGTATTACTCGGGTCTTCCCAGTTTAACTCGTAAATTTTAATTGTTGCTTGTTGGATAATTGGATAGATTTCCGGCCAATATTGTAAGTAGTGAGAGCTATTGCCAGTCACTTTAAAATTAGGAATCGGCAATTTTTCTAGATCGTTTTGATAGCTACTTTTCGGCATCCAAATACCTTTTTCATCTAAAAAACCGATTTCTTTACTGTAAGATTCGGGGTCGTCTAATTGAGTTTGAGGTGATAGGGCGATCGCCACTGGAGGCCTGTCTCGAACTGTAACGATCGCCCCTGGAGGTAAAAGTTGTCGAGTAATGATTACTTCTTCGATCGCAGCATTATCTTTAAGTTGTTGAATCAATTTCTGGGACTGTATTTCTAAAACAGATGTGGGATAAGATAATCCTAATAATTCTCTAATTGCATCGCTGGTTAAATATTGATTTCCTTGAATCTGGATTTGAGATTTTCGTAAAATGAGCCAATTGGGTAAGGCGATCGCCCAACAAATACCGCCAGTTACCAGCAACAAAAAAAATAGTCTCCAGGTGGCTTGCCAAAATTCAATTCTTCTGTTTTGTTTGAGTTGTTCGCGGCGTTTCTTATAATGATTAGCAAGAATGTGTTTTTGATTTCCCATTGCGATCGCCTCAGATCCTAAATTATCGAGTGATAAGTCTTTAATTCGCTCTTTGCTCTCTAAAAAGCTCCCTCTCAAGCCCCACAAAAAATTAAACCATCATCGATATGAGCATTGTAGTTTTTGGCAGCATTAATATGGATTTAGTGGTAACCGTTCCCCGTTTACCCCTTGCAGGAGAAACAATACCTTCAGAAAGTTTTTTCACTGCTAGTGGTGGCAAAGGAGCAAATCAAGCAGTAGCAGCCGCTCAATTAAAATTGTCTCCGGTTTATTTTGTCGGTCAAGTTGGAGCCGATGATTTTGGACGCTCCTTACTAGCAAGTTTACAAGCGGCAGGAGTTAAAACCGATGCAGTTAAAATAAATTCAAATATTCATTCTGGCGTTGCTTCGATCGCCGTGGCTGCTAATGGGGATAATACGATCGCGATCGCTGCTGGAGCTAATGGTTGTGTAGGAAAACAAGAAATTGAAGCTTTCAAGGCTTTGCTCGAGAATGCTAAAATAGTGATGCTAGAGTTAGGTATTCCTCTAGATGCAGTTTTAGAAGCAGCCAAAGCTGCTAAATCAGCTGGAGTAACGGTAATTTTAGACCCCGCACCTGCACCCTCTAGTTTGCCAGCAGAACTTTACTCCTCGATCGATATCATCACCCCCAACGAAATAGAAGCTTCTCAATTAGCAGGCTTTCCTGTAACCGATCGCGATAGTGCCGCCGCTGCAGCGAATTTTTTTAGAGCGAAAGGGGTTCGTACTGCGATCGTTACTTTAGGTGCAGATGGTTGTTTTTGTTCGAGCGACTCGGGATCTTATACGCTCCCCGCGATTCCCCAAACAGAAGTTATCGATACTGTCGGTGCGGGAGATGCTTTTAATGGCGGGCTAGCGGCAGCCCTAGCTGAGGGAAAATCTTTAAAAGAAGCTTTACAATGGGCTAGCGTTATGGGGGCTTTGAGCGTAACTAAAAAAGGAGCGCGAACTATGCTCGGCGATCTCAATCAATTCTTTAGCGCAGTAGATCGGTTTTCCTCTGGAAAATAACTCGGCGATCGCTTATAACTGGATATAGTAAACAAAATATATAGTATCGATAGATTTATTCTTTTATCCTTTAATTCGTTGTGCTACAAGCAATTAGCTCTACAGATCGAGACACCTGTGTTAGAGTGAGCGTTAAAAGGATAGCAATAATATCTTAATATTATCACCATCAGAAAGTAAGCTTATGACCTTGACAAAACGCGGGCTAGTCCTTTGTAGTAGTGCTGTAGTTCTTTCAACCGTTGCTGTGGTTGGAGCAGGAGTTCATCTTCCTCGAACTCAGGCTTTTTTCAAGGAAAGCCCTAAAGCATTAATAGATGAAGTTTGGCAAATTATAAATTACAACTATGTAGATGCTACTTTTAATCAGGTAGATTGGCGACAAGTTCGCAGAGAGTATCTCAATAAATCTTATGCCAACCAAGAAGAGGCATATACAGCAATTAAAGAAATGCTCGGCAAGCTTGACGATCCTTACACTCGTTTTATGGATCCTCAAGAATATAAGAACATGCAGATCGATACCTCTGGAGAATTGACTGGAGTAGGTATCACTATTTCAAAAGATGAAGAAACCAATAGATTAATTGTTATTTCTCCAATTGAGGAAACTCCTGCTTTTAAAGCGGGAATTATGGCTCGAGATATTATTACTAAAATTGATGGCAAAAGCACTCAAGGAATGGAAATCAACGACGCGGTTAAGTTGATTCGAGGCAAGCCAGGAACTACAGTAACTTTAACAATTCAAAGAGGATCTCGGATTAGAAACTTCACTATAGAAAGAGCTAGAATTAAGCTCCATGCAGTGCGATCGCGGGTTGAAAATACTTCTCAAGGAAAAATCGGCTATATTCGCTTAACTCAATTTAGTGCCCAAGCACCTAAAGAAATGCGAGAAGCAATTAGAAATTTAGAACGAAAAAATGTCGAAGGTTACGTTCTAGATTTGCGCTCTAATCCGGGAGGACTATTATACGCTAGTGTAGATATTGCTAGAATGTTCCTCGATCGCGGTAAAATAGTCTCAACAGTTTATCGTAAAGGTGTCGTTGAAGAGCAAAAAGCAAACAACCGCGCTATAACTAATAAACCTGTAGTAATATTGGTTGATGGCGGTTCTGCCAGTGCCAGTGAAATTCTTTCGGGTGCTTTGAAAGATAACGGTCGAGCAGTTTTGGTCGGAACTAAAACTTTTGGTAAAGGTTTGGTTCAGTCGGTGCGTCCTTTAGGAGACGGATCTGGACTAGCGGTAACTATAGCTAAGTATTTAACCCCTAGCGGTAGAGATATCAACAAAGAAGGAATTCCCCCGAATATTATTATCGAATTGAGCGATGCAGATCGCGAAAAACTTCAAAAGGATCGCACTCTGATCGGTACTTTGGGAGATCCTCAATTTTCAAAAGCTCTAACGATTCTCAATCAAGAAATTAGGGCAAAAAAATAGCATAAATAGGGAACAATTTCGTTTCTTTCTTACCTGCCTTTGTTGTCTGTAGATAGCAAGGGCTACTAAACAGGCTTGCATTTTCCGGCGCGAATCAATCCTACTCTAGCTACGATCGCTTTTTCAGCAGACGGGAAAGGCCCCCAATATTTTTTTGCTCCAAAATTTTCTTCTCTGTTTCGATCGGGTTCAGCTAAAGAATCTGCGATCGCCTCAACTATTTTGCAACTACCGTCGTCTTCTTTAATGACATACCATTTTTGCGTGTCGCTCATGGTTAACCCGAATGATAATTATATATACAAAATAATTATTGATGAAACAATTAGATCGCAAGTTTAAGAGCGAAATTAAAAAATTACATCAATTAACTGTTTACGGTCGCTGGCTGTTCGTACTTGGTTGTTGGTTGACCTTGGGAACTGCTGGAATTTGGGGACTGCGACAAGAATTTTCCTTATGGTTGGAGGATTTTACTTGGATAGCAGTTAGGTATGGATTGTATTATAATCGATTTTCTAGTATTTGTTTAGCTACTTGTATTGGCGTGACCGCAGCAGTTTTAACTTGGCAAAGCAGAAATATCCTTCAAGGAATTCCCCAAAAAGAAATATATCGCTTAAAACAACAAGTAAAAAAAATCCGGGCTACCGGCCCGGCTCATCCTTTATGGAAATGGGTTTGTAAGTCTTGAGGTCAGGGGTCAGGGCACTGGGTGCCAGTAGGTCAGAGGTCAGAAGGCTGCGCCTTTTAAGGTCAGGGGTCAGGGGTACAAACATAATATTTGTTCTACTAATTGAAAATAAATCGACTAATTTTCAATCTTATTACCTCTGACCTAACTTACCTCTGCCTTCTGCCTTATTTATTTGAAAAGACTACTTCACGCTAGCTTTAGCACCAGCATCTTCGAGTTCTTTCTTAATGCTTTCAGCTTCATCCTTGGGAATGCCTTCTTTGATAGCTTTAGGTGCAGATTCAACCACGTCTTTAGCTTCTTTAAGTCCCAAGCCAGTAAGCTTACGAACCACTTTGAGGATAGCGATTTTCTTATCGGAAGGAACTTCTTCGAGCATAACGTCGAATTCAGTTTTCTCTTCTTCAGGCTCAGCCGCAGCACCACCAGGCGCGCCAGGCATCATTCCTGGCATCATCATCATACCGCCGCCACCACCAGCAGCACTAACGTCAAATTCTTCTTCAATCTTCTTGACTAACTCAGATGCTTCTAATAGAGTTAGGGTTTTTAGCTTGTCCATGATTTCATCAACAGCAGACATTGATTCTCTCCTTTACAATTGAATTACTTAGATGTTTTATGTTTTGTGAGTTAAACGGGGCAAAAAGAATGCTTAATCGATTTAAGCTGCTTCTTGCTCTTTTTTCTTGGCTTCGAGTGCTGCAATAACGCGAGCAAAGGATGCCGGTACTTCGTTGATGCCGCGACATACAGACGAAGGTACTTCTTTAACACCCACAGCCAATTTAGTCGGTATAGATTTGATAGATCCAGCGATTTGAGCCATCAATTCCTCTTTAGAAGGCAAGTCAGCTAGGGCTTTAACTTGTTCTTCACTCAAGGCTTGACCTTGCATTACCCCACCGCGAAATTCGGTTTTCTTGGTGTCTTTTTGGAATGCTTGGTAAGCTTTGATCGCGCCACCGATATCGTCCTTAATGAGGATAAAGGCAGAAGATCCAGCTAAAAACTGGGTCATAGGCCGCCAATTTTCATCCTCTTCGACGGCAAGACGCATGAAAGTATTTTTAGTTACTTTACAAACGCTATCTTTTTCGCGCAGGCGATCGCGCAAATCGCTGATTTCTTGAACCGATAGCCCGTGATAGTCGATCGCTACGACTAATTGGGCTTCGCTCAAGCTTTGCTTGAGATCGTTGATTACTTCTAACTTATTCGCTCGGGTTCTTCCCATTTTCACCTCCTGAGTCAGTCTCAATACAACACAAAACCCCGACAATTGATTTATTGCCGAGGTTTCATACTTAGTTACACTTGAATTGAATCAAAGTGACAATAACTGCTGTTAGCCTCGGCAGGATATTAAGCTTTTAGCACCTGCTGTCTTCGGTACGGACAGATTAAATATTTAGTTTTTGTGTTGGGAAGACTTTTGTTTTTAAGCTGCTTCTAATTTTAGATCGCGCAGCGTACTAATATCTACTTCAATCGCCGGCCCCATCGATGCTGAAACAAAAATACTCCGCCAGTAACGACCTTTAGCACCCGAAGGACGATTGCGATCGACCACTTCCTGGAGAGCTTTTAAGTTTACCAGTAAATCTTCTGGAGCGAACGATGCTTTACCAAACATAACATGAACTATACCAGTTCTGTCGGCTCTAAATTCTTGTTTTCCTGCTTTAAATTCTCCGATCGCAGCTTCTAAGTCGGTGGTTACCGTTCCACCTTTCGGAGAGGGCATTAAACCTCTAGGCCCCAATAACCTTCCTAATTTCGCAACTTTAGGCATCATATCGGGCGTAGCAATTAATACTTCAAAATCCATCATTCCTTTTTGAATTTCGTCGATTAATTCTTCCGATCCGACTAGATCTGCTCCGGCATCGTTGGCTTGTTGGACTTTTTCCCCTCTAGTAATGACTGCAACCCTAACGCTTTGCCCCGTGCCTTTGGGGAAAATTACGGTAGTTCTCAATTGCTGGTCGCTATATTTGGGGTCTATACCCAAACGGATGTGAACTTCTGCGGTTTCGTCAAATTTTGCTGTTGCCGTTTCTTTAAGCAGTTTTAATGCTTCTATCGGTTCGTATGCTTTCTCTTCTACTTTTTCTAACGCTGCTTTCATGCGGCGCGATAATTTTTTTGCCATTATTATCTCCTTGGGTCAATAACGAAGTTGTGCTTCTCCCCTAAATTTCTCAACTCGATTTATTCTTTAACGCTGATGCCCATGTTGCGAGCAGTTCCTTCGATGATTTTCATCGCGGCTTCGATGTCGTTGGCGTTGAGGTCGGGCATTTTGGTTTGAGCAATTTCTTGCAGTTGCGCGGTTGTAATGCTGCCAACTTTTTCTTTATTGGGTTGGCTCGATCCTTTCTCAATTCCCGCCGCTTTTTTGATTAATACCGATGCTGGGGGCGTTTTGAGGATGAAGGTGAAACTGCGATCTTCAAATACCGAAATTTCTACCGGCACGATCGTGCCTGCTTTATCGGATGTCTTGGCATTGTATTCTTTACAAAATGCCATGATATTAACGCCGTGTTGACCTAATGCTGGCCCTACGGGAGGTGCTGGGTTTGCTTTTCCAGCCGGTAACGCTAATTTAATTAGCGCAACAACTTTTTTTGCCATGCTACTTTATCTATTTTCTAGCTTTTATTTTTGCAGATAATTGATTTTGATTTACTTTTTATTCGCCTTGACGTTCGTTGCGAGAAAGATTTTCGATTTGATTAAATTCTAGTTCTACTGGAGTATCTCGTCCGAAGATGGACAAGAGTGCTTTTAATTTACTTCTTTCTGGACTGACCTCGATAACTTCTCCTTGGAAGTCTTTGAAAGGCCCTGCTAAAACTAGTATTTTATCGCCTACAGCCATGTCTACTTTGACGACTGGTTCTTGTTCTCGATCTTGTCGGAAAATTCTTTCGACTTCCGATCGCGACAATGGTAAGGGGGTGACGTGTCCTCTTCCTCTACCGTAACGACGTTTTTGCTCTGCCCCGACAAAGTTAATCACGTTAGGCGTGTTTTTCACCACCTGCCACGCTTCGTCGTCCATCACCATTTGCACCAACACGTAGCCGGGAAATACTTTTTCTTCGCCGTGTTTGCGACTGCCGTCTTTAAGTACCTTTACTGTTGGTGTTTGGGGGATTTGGACTTGAAAAATGCGATCGGCTACGTCCAAAGTTTTGATCCTTTGTTCCAAGTTAGTTTTAACTCGCTTTTCACAACCGGAGGCAACTTGAACGGCATACCAACCACCTTTTTTGGCTGGCGGGGCTTTGGCTTCGTATTCTTCTTGGGGGCTATCTTCAGAAAAACTCATCCGAAAACCTTCCCTGCTCCCCAGCTAAACAAGTTATCTACTAAGTAAATTACTGTTGCTACTAATACCACCATTAAGACAACCGCTACGGACTCAGCGATTAGTTGCTGCCTCGAAGGCCAAACAATTTTGTTTAATTCTTGCTTCGATTCGTTTGCGAACCCGAACAATTTAAACCCACTGTTGTTTGCTTCTTGTTCTTGCGTTTGGGTATTCTCTTTTTTTGCTGTATTTTTTTTACCCATAGATTCCTTTCATCTCCAGAGTTTGCTTTATCTTTGGCAACGACTGGCAGTATTTGCTAAAGCCAAAGCTTTATTTTGTTTTTTTTGTAAAGCCAATTTTTTTTATTCTGGAGCTTTTCTGCTTGCTTAGAAAAGTTTAGCTTTACTAACTAACGCGCCTTGAAGGACTTGAACCCTCGACATCAGGTTTTGGAGACCTGCGTTCTACCAACTGAACTAAAGACGCACAGTGCATAACTGTTATTTGTAGTTAAGCTTTCACTTTTTCTAGGGTAGCATACTTTGCTTGTTTTTTTCGAGAATTTTGATTTTTTGTTTGGCGATCGCTTTCAATTTCTCTGGCTTTACCCTGTTGTCTTAATTATATTTGTTTGAAAGTGAATATAATTCCTATGATGTTAAAATCTTAGGAATGTCTGCTCGCAATACTTAAAAGCAATCGAAGAAAACGGATCGTAATCGTTTAGATCTGATAATCCGCCGTTGGATCGACTGGCTTAAAAAGCTGACATTCAAATAGGGTGCCCTAGAGAAGAATTAAGAATTTTGCGGATATTACACAGCAAATAGAGATCTTACACGGGGCGATCGAAACGTTGTTGAATTCGAGTTGCTTTCCCAAAACGATTACGCAAATAATATAGCTTAGCTCTACGTACTTTACCCCGACGGATAATTTTGATGTTGGCAACTTTAGGGGAATGAAGTAAGAATACTCTTTCTACTCCTACTCCTTGAAACACTTTCCTAACGGTGATTGTTTCATTGATACCACCGTTACGCATAGCGATAACCGTACCTTCATAGGGTTGGATTCTTTCTTTCCCTCCCTCTGCGATTAGTACGCCTACTCTAATGGTGTCACCAACGTGGATTGTTGGTAACTTCTTTTTTAGCTGTTCTGCCTCGATTGAATCGATAATTTCTCGAGCGTTCATCGTTCCTATAAAAACTCACAATTTCTTATCATACTAGATATTCTATTTAATTAAAAGTATTTTTCAAATTTTATTAGAAAGTAGGGCGAGATTTGCGATCGCACCCTACTTTTGCAAAAATAATATGATTTATCCCAGACAAATTGGAGTTTTATTCTCCAACAGTAATCCCTTCTAATGCAGTCTCTACTTTTTCGACTACATTTTCAGGTAAAGGAATGTATCCTAATTGTTCACTGATTTTTTGTCCGTCTTCTAGACTCCATTTAATTACACCTTTAAAGGCTTTTAATTTTTCTGGATCTTCGTATTTTTTATAAGCAAGAATCCAAGTATAAGTCACAATTGGATAAGAATTATCACCTTCTGGATCGGTAATAAATGCTCTGAGATTTTCCGGCAATTTTACGGCAGCAAGAGTTTCAGAAGCTGATTCTTGAGAAGCTTGTATGAACTTCCCTGCTTTGTTTTCTAAGGCAGCAAAAGGGATTTTTTGTTGTTTTGCATAGGCAAATTCAACGTAGCCGATCGAACCTTCAGTTTGTTTTAGCTGCGCGGTAACGCCTTCATTACCTTTGGCACCAACTCCACCTTTCCACTGAACGGTTTTGCCTTCACCGATTTCTTTTTTCCAAGCGGGACTGATCGCACTTAAGTGTTTGGTAAAAACTCCAGTTGTTCCGCTGCCATCGGAACGGTGGATCACGGTTATATTTTGGTTGGGTAAATTCACTTCTGGATTATCTTCGACGATTCTACGATCGTTCCATTTAGTAATTTTACCCAAGAATATATCTACATATACTTCTCGAGACAGCTTTAAACCAGTTTCAACTCCAGGTACGTTATAGGCAATAACAATACTCCCTGCTGTCATGGGTAATAATTGCACGCCTCTTTCAACTTTGGCAATTTCTGAATCTTTCATTGCCACATCACTGGCGGCAAAAAAGGGTATTTCTTTGGTGAATTGCTCTACTCCAGCACCGCTACCAACTGATTGGTAACTAATTTTGATGTTGGGATAAAGTCGATTGTATTCAGAGAACCAACGTTGGTAAAGGGGAGCTGGGAAACTTGCTCCCGCGCCTGTGATCGATACTTCTGCTGTAGTTGGTGCTGGTTTTTTTGCTGTTTCTTCTGCTTCACCTGTTTCGGTTGTTTCCGTACCGGCACAACTTGTTACTATTAATAAAGTTAAAGCTAGTATAGGAGCTAACCAAGTTCGTTTTTTTGTAATCTTGAGAGAACGCATATTTTTTGAAGTATTCTTTCTCTTTAATTAAAGTTTATTATTCGATCGCGGGATGACAAAGTATTCTAATTAACTAACTGTTCCATCTATATTGAAAAAATATATTTAACAGTTATTAAATTGAGATTTGGATCGCCGATTGTAAAGATCGAATAAGTTCGCTTCCAACATCACTATACTTTGATAAGGCACAAAATAATTAAGTTTCTATTAATTTAATTGGCAGTTGGGTTGCCAAAAATACAAAGCCCGATCGCATTTAATCGGCGATCGGGTTAGGAAAGAGTATGAGTGATTTTGACCCATACTCGAATTATTAGAGCAATACCTAGAATCTGAAGGTAGTGCGAATAGTTCCTACGAAAATAGTATCGTTAGCGGAGTTTTGTTCTGGATTAATAATGGTGTATAAACCAGGAGTGATTAAGATGTTTTTGGTGATTGGGAAGCGATATTGACCTTCAATAAAGATAGGTACATCGTCAGAACCACCTAAAGTAGTCGTGTCGGGAGCAAAAGGAGGTACGCCAGCGATTAAACCGATTACGCTACCTTCTTTACCAACATCGAGAATAGCGATACCTAAAGCACCGTTAATTACACCGCGACTGTCGCCTTCTTCAATGTTAGCGTCGAGAACATCGAGGAGAGTGTCGCTAAATGTTCCAGGAACTAATTGGTTTAGTGCAACTAGAGTCGAAGGTTCTTCGGCAATACCTTCAACGTAGCCGAACCAAGCATTGATGTTAAATCTTTCGCCTAATTTGACGCTACCTTGAATACCGAAGCGGTTAGCGGATACGGGAATATCTTCAGTGAGCAGGCCGACTACGTCTAAAGGAGTACCGAATCCTAGACCGGGTTCGTAATAGGCAAAAGGATTTTTAGCATCTTGAGTACCAGTGCTACCGGATAAGTTTACTTCTTCTCCAGGTTGGTAACTGCGCGCGTAAGCAACACCGATTTCAATATTTTCAGTCGGATCGATATTCAACTGAATTGCAGCAGTATAGTCACCGTTGAAGAGACCGCCTTTATCTCTGGGGTCGTTAGAACCTTCAGTTAAATAAGCTAAGTCAACACCAAAAATATCGTTAAACTCGAAGTTGACACCTAAAGATTGAGAGCCGCCAGTACGGAAAATAGCTGGGTTGCGGCGACCGAAACGGCTTAATGCACCGCTGCCACTGCTTTCAAAGTAAGGGTTTTTAGGATCGGAAATATCGTCAAAGTCAACATCAGAAGCACCGATGTGTACTGTGACTTTTTCGCCGATGGGGAACTGATACCAAAGTTTACCGAGGTCGATATTGTTGTTGTTGTTTTTATCGAAGCCTAAACGGGCGGAATCAGTTCCAGTAGCGCGATCGAAGCGAGTAACGTTACCAGATTCGAGACGAGTTACTAATTTATCTCTTCCGGTGAAACTGGTATTTAAGTTTAAGCGAGTTCTTTGATAGAGAACTACTTCATCGTCGAGCGGATCTGGATCTGCAAAAACAAGAGCGGGAAGTCCAGCAGCATCGACAATACCAGTCGGGTTAACGCTCGGATCTGCTGCAAGTCTTGCTTGTAAAGCAGGGTTTAGTCTGGCGATCGCTTCGTTAATGTTTTGAGTTCTTCCACCTAAATCTGAAGGAGGAACGGGGTTATTAGTAGGACGTAAGTTACTGAATTCTGAGCCTTCAACAAGGATAGTATTTCCTAGAGCATCCAGAGCAAGGATTTCACCGTTGCTTGCTTTATCGCCGCCACCAGCAACGCTAGCACCGATAATAACTTCACCTTTTAATTTAGTAGTGGTAGAGAATTGGTGATCTTCTAAGAAAGCAACGCGGCCTTCTAAGTCATCTACTCTTACTCCTAAAGCAGCTAATTCTGCTTCAAATTCTTGAATTAAGCGTTGCAATCTGTCGATATCTTCGCGCAATACTGCTTCGCTAGCAGCAATTAAACGCTCGATTTGGTTCAAACAAGCGTTTAAACCAGCAGCAAATTCATAACGGCTTAAAGCGCGGTTGCCGCGGAAAGTGCGGTCTGGATAACCGACGATACAACCGTAACGCTCTACTAAGCTGCGTAATGCTTCAAAAGCCCAGTCTCCAGGAGAAACGTCTCTGAGTTGAAAAACGTTAACGATTTGGCCTTGTTCGCGGCCTTCTTGATTGTAGCGATCGATCTGTTCTAAAAGTTGGCTGCTATCTTTAGCTTGGGCGATTAAACTGCTGTTTTGGTTGTTTGTTGCGAATTTTTGAGTTGTTTCAGCAGCGATCGAGCCTTTGGCTACCATTAACGAGCCAATTAAAACTGCTGGCGCAGCTTTTAGGACTTGCCATAATATTTTTGACATTTTGTTGTTTTCCTCACACCTAAATACACTTTACTTTCTAAAAATTTTAGGTTTGAGATGAGATCTCTTAACCCTAATTTAAGTTTCAAGTGTTTATTTAATTTCCTCAATTTTCAGTTTACCCGAAGAATGAAATTTGACAACAAAATTTTTTTAAGAAATAAATATTGGTCTTAATCGGTTGAAATAGAGAAGCCGTCAAATATAGATAGTAATTTATACTTATAAGCCAACTCAAAATTTTGATTGCTTTGTTAATTTTTCTTGACTAATTTAAGAAAATATAAAAACAATTAAGATTATTTTAAAAAGATAAATACTTATTTAGAAAATAAGAATCAAGCAAGATTTATAATTAATAGGCAAGAGGCAACAGGCAAGAGGCAACAGGCAAGAGTCAATAGGCAAGAGTCAAGCAGGCAAGGGGCAAAAGGGAAGAGTCAAGCAGGCAAGGGGCAAAAGGGAAGAGGTAAAAGATTGGGAAAATTAAGCTGTAGGGTTATTTTGGGGAATTGGTATCGAGGCTACTTTCAGAAAATATCAATTTAGAAATACAAAAAACTAGCAGAGGTCAAAATTAGGATAAAAATCCGTAGCAGCATAGTAACTACCTTTGTGACCTCTGCATTATGGATGGTTGGGGAAACGTCTCTAGGAAAATAAGAGAATTAACTTATCGATCGCCCGTCTGCGCGACGAATTGCCACAACCGCAGGACGAGGGGGATCGTTAACTTGTTTGCCAGGCCAGTTAGATCCGATCGGAACTTCTCGATTTTGGCGAAATGTCTCGCCGTCGGTGGTCTCCATTTCAAATTGACGGATTTCAGAATTCATGTTGCGTCTGATTCCGTTTCTTTCTCCAGGATGTTGCACCGAAAGAAATAGAGTCGTTTGATCTTCGGTGAAAAAAGGCCCGGTCATTTCTGTTTCCATCGGCCCGATCGCAAAAGGATAAGCTTGGCCTGCATTAATACCGTAAGGAGAAATCACCCAAGCTGAATTATTGCCGAACACTCCAGAAACCGAACTTTGACTGACTGGTTGACCGTTTTCAGTGCGAGAGATCAGTTCTTTATTCTGTCTGCTGGTGGAAATATCCGTGAGCAGCCAAATATTTCCTTGTCTGTCGATTTCTAAGTTATCGGGGTTAGCAAAACCGGCCGCACCTCGAGCTGGTTCGCCGCCGATCGCCACGATTTCCCAACGGAAGCCAGTTGCAGCAGGATCGAGGTCGTTTTCAATTAAACGAACTATCCAACCGTATTCGTGGGGAATTTCGCCATTGGGCCCTCTAAAAATCCGTTTATCGGGGCCGCCATCGTTACCTGGAGAACCGGAGGTAAAAGTAATATAAAGATTGCCGTTATCTGTTACTTGAGTGTCTTCGGGGCGTGCAGTACAAGTAATCCCGACTGCATTGGCCGCAAAATGAGCGTCGATTAAAATTGCTCCTTGTTTTTCAATCAAATTACCTTCATAGAGATCGCCGAGACTGGAGAATTGTTGTTTGAATTTCTTTGCTGCTTCATCGCTGGTAATTTTAACTATGCCCCCTTGTTGGCGATCGGGGTTGGGAAGGGGTACCATTCCTTGTCCGTTTTTACCGATTACTTGGCTGGGTAAAACTGGATCTAGGGGAGTATAAGGAGTTAGGGCGATCCAAGTGCCAGTTCCGTCGGGATTGAATTTTGCTCCGAATAACATCCCGTCGTCAAATAAGCGGGAGTTACTTTTAGATTTAAGGTCGCTAACTTTATTGTCGGAAACGAATTTATATAAATGTCCGCCCCGGCGATCGCATCCTGAATAAACGGCCAGGGGTTTACCTGGAACTGCTCGCAAGCCAAAAGCTTCGTGGCGATATCTGCCCAACCAAGTGTGTTTTGTGCCGTAGTCTTGGGGGTTGGTGGGGTCTACTTCTACCATCCAGCCGTATTTATTGCCTGCTAAACCAAATACGTTTGCTCTGCCATCTACTTCTTTATCGTTGAGAATGAAGGGTTTTTGACTGGGATCTAAGGAAGAACCGTCGGCCATGACTGGTTCGGGAACTTGGTCTTGAAAGTTTTCTTCCGCACTCAATACCGTACCCCAAGGGGTAGTTCCTCCGGCACAATTTTGAAACGTGCCGATTATTTTATTTGCCAGTCCGTCATCATAGCCTTTTTTATTGTTTTTAACGAACACTGAGACGCCCGGGCCGGTTGCTTTGAGGTAGCGGTTATCTTCTAAACCAGAGATTCCGGTAATGCGGCGATCGCTCGCTGAATAGGTTCTTTCCCAATTTCCATCTCGATTTTTTCTAATCGAAATAATGCCTAGTCCTTGATCGATCAAGCCTTCTTTGGCTATTTCTTTAATTTGTTCTTTGAGGGGATTTCCTTCTGGGAGTCCAAAGGCGTTAATTTCTCCGTCGCGCTCTGCTAAAGCGGTTTTTACAGCACCGAAAGGTAGTGTTTTGCCGATTACCCGGGCATATGTTTCCATCCAGGTTTTGCCGCTAATATATTCAAAATTGACGGTTAAAAAGCCTTGTCCGGGTTCTGTTTCTAAATACGATAGATAATCGTTGTTGTAGCCAAAACGAGAATCCCCAAGGCGATCGCCCCAAGCTGCGATAACGTTGTAGGTATAACCTTCTGGCAAAATTAGGTCGTCTTTGACTTGATACGTTTGATAAGCTAATTTTTGCGCTTTACCACTTGCTTTACCAGTTATGGAATCTATGCTTAAGGGTACTGGTACTTTTACAGGGGTAAAGTTTAGCCTCCCTAGCAATTTTGCTGCTGTGGCTGGTTCGGAAAATGGCAAGTGATTTTTTGTATTAGCATTGCCTAATACAGTGCCTCCCAAACTTGCTCCTAAAAAAATTAGAAAATTTCGCCTTTTGAGGTTCATTCCTATCTCTTCCCCGAGTTTTTAAATAGCTATTTCTCGCTATTTATTGTAGTTTCTGCTACTGAAAATTATCAATGTCGGAATTTCTAGATGGTATTTGGTTTTTGGCAATATTTTGCACTCGAGTGGGGAATATTTTGTTTTATTCTCAAGATAGGTGGATCGAGCTAGAAATGGGCAATTTCAACAAAAAAGTTTAATTCCTTTCTCCGGTCACAATGAAGGAAACTCGTTCGCCAATATTAGCTGCGTGACTTGCTGTTTTTTCGAGATGACAAATTAATAAGCCTAAAAGTAGGATCGGCTCGACTACTCCTTTAATATCTTTTTGATAGGCTAAAACTTGATAGAGGCGATCGTAAGCTTTATCAATTATATTGTCTAGGGTTTTGAGATTGCTTGCGGTACTGACATCCATATCAGTTAAAGCTAACAAACTGGTGGCTAACATCAATTGAGTGCGAT
Source organism: Prochloraceae cyanobacterium (assembly GCA_030065265.1). Taxonomy (GTDB): domain Bacteria; phylum Cyanobacteriota; class Cyanobacteriia; order Cyanobacteriales; family JASJDA01; genus JASJDA01. Next base: position 16,577 of record JASJCW010000003.1, on the reverse strand, counting down.
CGGACATTTCTTCAATTTCACTCAAACAATCGTGAGCGGGATAGGAGAAAAGTTTAACGGCAATTTGACTTATTTCTTCGGCATAATCGCCAATTCTTTCTAAGTCGATAATTAGCTGCATGTAGGCACTTAAAAGCCTTAAGTCTCTGGCTACAGGAGTTTTCAGAGCAATGATGTTAACGCAGTCTGATTCGATTTGACGATAGTATTCGTCAATTCTTGCTTCTAGTTCGGCTATTTTTTTGACAGCATCCAAATTGCGATCGAACAAGCACTGACAAGCTAAACGAAAAGATTCTTCTACTAATGTACCCATCCGCAAAACGTCTTGTTCTAAGCGACGAATGGAGCGACTGAGTGCCGAGCGATCTGAGTTTTTATTTACTGAAAATAAATTAATTGAAAGATTATTACTTATTGTCACGGTTTACTAGCTCCTTTCTCAGTTTTAGTATTTTAAAGATAAAAATTTATCAAAATAAATCTTCGATCGGATCGTAAGATTTGGATATATTTAGTTTAATTAAAGTAGGAAAACGAAGTTTGTGGATTGAATTTAGAGTTTTAGATTGTAGCTGATTCAATTAAACTACAATAAATCGACCAAAATACAAGTCTAAGCTGAATAAAACATTGTTTTTGAAAACAAACGACAATAATTAAATTATTATTGACTAAAAGACAAAACAGATTTGCTTTCAAAGTAAATTATATTACGTTTTTACTAAAAAAACTGTTCCAATACATTAAGTTCGCGTAATTGTGCGTTCCAATACAATAATATTTAAAATTGGCAACTAAGCATTTAACAATCATTTTTCGATAGTCGGATCTCGTTCAAATTTGTCGATTGGTAATAAAACTTGCAACCAAGCACCTCCAGTTTTGGGATGATTTCGAGCCTCAATTAAACCACAATGAGCTTTAACAATTTCGCGAACTAAGGCAAGACCCAAACCACTTCCAGAGGTGCGATCGCATTTAGTAGATTGTGAGTCTTGGGGTTGGGGAGTAGTCGATGAATTTTCTCTAACTCGAGACGGATCTCCTCGATAGAGACGATCGAAAACGTGAGGCAGATCTAATTTTGAAAAACCCGGGCCGCTATCGATAATATCGATTTGAACGTATTCCAAACTGTCGGAAGAATCTGCTCGCTCGTCTATCTCTCGAGAGATGCGGCGAATTTCTATTTCAATTGTTCCCCGCTCGGGACTGTGCTTAATCGCATTATCTAATATATTTAAAAAGACTTGAGTTAAACGGGCGCGATCGCCTTGGATTTCTAATTTGTCTAGCCCCAAGGAAGCCAGTTTTACTTCTTTTTGTTTGGCAATCGGTTTGAGCGTCATCCAAACAGAAAAAATTAATTCTGGCAGATCGAGAGCATCGTAATTTAAATTCTGTAGGGGATTTTCCTGAATTTGAGTTATTTCGAGCCAGTCTTGAATTAAATGCATCAAGCGATCGATTTCTGTGAGAACTCGTTCGAGCCATTTACTTTCTGGATCTTTTAATCTTTTTTGTAAAGTTTCTGCAACTAAGCCGATCGCAGTGAGTGGGGTTCTAAATTCGTGAGCGAGGTCGGAAAAAGCGCGATCGCGCGATTGAGACAGTTCGACGAAGGACTGCCGATTTTCTAAGAAAACGGCAACTCGATCTGAATCGAGTGGAACTGCAAAACCCTTGAGGGGAATGGCTGTTTTACTATTTAGGGTATTTTTAGCTGTTAAATTGTAATTGCTCGGATAAAAATTCCATTCTCTAGTTTGGTTGATTTTGGTGCGATGGGTCTCTTCTACGAGCCGATCCAATTCGTAAGAGCGCACTAACTCTAATAAAAAACGAGTTGTTCCGGGTTGCCATCGATCGTCTATACTTAATAGTTTTCTGGCTTGCTCGTTACACCAAAGCAATTGATTTTCTTCATCTAAGAGCAAATATCCGATTGGAGCTTTATCCAAGGAGTCTTGCAAAATCAGCAATTGTTGCTCTAGGGCTTGATATCGGCGATCGCGACCCGTAAAACTCTTATTGAGCAAAGAATTGAAAGGTAGGGTTAATAGATTTATAATCGGCCGCAAAATAACTTTAGAACATTTATGTTTCCATAAAAATAAGCCGACAATCATACTTATCATGGCGATCGATACAATAAAAGTCACTGGATTTTAAATTTAGATTTTATTCAACCAAATCTATAACCGAAGCCTCTTATTGTAATTAAATATTCTGGATGGGAAGGATCTTCTTCGAGTTTTTCGCGCAACCAACGAATGTGAACGTCTACGGTTTTGCTATCTCCTAAAAAATCGGGCCCCCAAACTTGCTCTATTAATTGCTCTCTAGACCAAACTCGACGAGGGTAACTCATAAATAAGTCTAATAAACGAAACTCTTTTGGAGATAAACTGACTTCTTGTCCGCGAACTATGACCCGACATTCTTCAGTAAAAAGAGCAATATCGCCAAATTGCTGTACCGTCGCGTTCGAGTTATTGGTCGTATAGTTTTGGCGACGAATTAAGGCTCGACAGCGAGCGACTAATTCCCGCATGCTGAATGGTTTAGTTAAATAATCATCGGCCCCTACTTCTAAACCGAGAACGCGATCGGTTTCGCTAGCTTTAGCTGAAAGAATCAAAATCGGGACGATATTGCCGCGATAGCGCAATAAACGACAAATGTCTAGACCATTAACTTGAGGCAACATTAAATCTAAAACGATCAAACTCACCAAGGAGTTGACGCGATCGCTTTCTTGGGTTTGAAGTAAGTTAAGAGCTTCTTGCCCGTTACTGGCGCAAATAACTTCATAACCTTCTTCTTTTAAAGCGATGGCAATCATATCTCGAATTAAATCTTCGTCTTCCACAACTAAAATGCGATTGTTGTGAATTAGTTCCGAAGGAGAAGGATTTTGAACCACGTCAAAAGATAGCATGAATGTAATTTATTGTGAGATTTTGAGCAAAATATACCGTCAAACAATGGTAATTTCATTTTAATTGAAGAACTTTTTTGAAGACTTCAATTTATTGCTTAATTTATATTCCCAACGAACATCCCTCAAATCGGGGATATTTTTTTATCTAGATCGAAAACTATTTTTGCAGAGATCGATTCTAGATTACTTTATTTGTATATTATTTAAGCTAAGTATTTTTCAATTTTTGCTACTTTTTGTAACTACTTAGTAATTCTTTAATCTTTTTAGCTCGTTCAAACATATTTTAGCCCGTCTTGTATCTTAAAATAGTAAATTTAAAGTTTAAATTATGGAGCTATTTTCTAATTGCTATCTAAATAAACTTTGAAATAACATAATTCAAGTTGGCTAATTATGCTCTTACATCTATGTACTTGGCAAGAAGTTGAAACTTATCTTAAACAAAATAGTGGAATAATCGTCCCGATCGGCTCTACAGAACAGCACGGCCCGACTGGAATCATCGGGACTGATGCGGTTTGTGCGGAAGCGATCGCTAAGGGGGTAGGTGAGAGTGCGAATGCTTTGGTTGCGCCGACAATTAATGTGGGTATGGCTTTACACCATACTGCTTTTCCGGGCACGATTAGCTTGCGTCCTACTACCCTAATACAAGTAATTCTAGACTATGTTACTTGTTTGACAAAAGCAGGATTTAGAGAATTTTTCTTTATTAACGGTCACGGGGGAAATATTGCTACGCTTAAAGCGGCATTTTCTGAAACTTACGATCGCATTTCTTATTTAAATTTAGCGGGGGCTGAAGAGGTAAAATGTCAGACAGCTAACTGGTTTATGTCTCGATCGGTCTATAAGTTAGCTAAAGAACTATATGGCGATGAAGAAGGATCTCACGCTACACCCAGCGAAGTTGCGGTAACTCAATTTCTCTATCCCGAAGCGATCAAACAAGCCGATCTGGCTAAAGATGTGCCTTCTGGCTATCCGATTCGCAGTGCTGCCCAATTTCGTCGTAATTATCCCGATGGTAGAATGGGATCTAATCCTGCTTTGGCAACTCCCGAACATGGTGAAAAGTTGTATCGTTTGGCTGTTAAAGAGTTGAGCGAATCTTATTTAAAGTTTACTGAGAAAAAATGAGGTTTAGGCTCGTGTTGCGATCGGCTTTGAGGAGTTCTATTATGCGATCGTTTTTTTTGGAGGCTAGAGCATAATCTAACGGAGTTTTACCGAGGTCATCCTTAACATTAATATCTATCCCATTAGCAATTAGCAACTCTATTAGTTTCAGATTATCAATAGCTTTGGCGGCATAATGTAGAGCATTCCTACCTTTTGAGTCTGTAGCATCTATGTTAGCTCCTTTAGCGATTAACAGCTTTACTGTTTTGTACCTTGAATATGAGGCAGCAAGCAATAAGGGGGTTGCACCCGATTCTGATTTGACATCAATATCAGCTCCGTTGTCAATCAATATTTCTACTATCTTCTCATTTTGATGTACCCATGCAGCCAAATATAGAGGGGTATTGCCATCAATGTCAGTATCGTTGACTTCAGCACCATTAGCAATTAACAGTTTTGTTACATCTTTATCTCCACCCTGAGATACGTAATGCAAAGGAGTCTTGCCATCAATGTCAGTAGCATTGACTTCAGCACCATTAGCAATTAACAGTTTTGCTACATCTTCTTTTCCTTGCCCTAACGCATAATACAAAGGAGTCTTGCCATCAATGTCAGTAGCATTGACTTCAGCACCATTAGCAATTAACAGTTTTACTGTTTTCTCTTGTCTCGAAAATCTTGCAATGTCGTGTAGTGGAGTTTTTCCTTTAAAGTCGGTAACGTTAAGCTTTGCGCCCTTGGCAATTAACAGCTCTGCTATCTCGGGCGATCGCGCCCAGTATATAATAGTTTTGCCTTGTTTTTGTTTGGCATTAACATCGGCAATATAAGGAATTAAAAGTTCTATTCCTCGGGTGTTAGACATTTCAATTGCACACTCGAGTAAAGAAATCCGCACTATCCCCGAATCAGAAAAGAACGTTATTATTTCAGCGTTTGGATTTCCACCATGTTGAAGGTATTTCTTCATTGTTTGCGATCTGAAACATATTTCTGAAGATACGGGCAAAAATTCAATTTTGCTTAAGATAGCCCATTTTTTGGCAGTAGGGGTAATAGAAAAAATAATACCTCCTGTTAATAACGCTCCAATCCAAAATGAAGCTCGAAACAGTAAATAAGAAAATTTCCACTTACTCATTTTCCCGAAACTCTACAGTTACAAAAAATAAAATCTCTAAAAAAATGCTATCTGAGAGATCGCAATTCAACTACCCTAACTTAGCTCCTCGCGTCGCTTGAAGTCAGGGATTGTATCTGCACTCCACCTCAATTCTAAATACCTCGGAAGATATTTAGCTTTGGTTTCTTCGTGCGACACATCAGGGACGGCTGAAATTCGCCCCGTACTCTCAAAGTCTTGCCTCAAGAGCAACGTTCTTAGTGCTATGTTTCTCGCTCCAACTAGATCGGAATGCAAAGTGTGATTACAAGAGACACATCTAAATGTTAGTCCTTTATTTGGTCTATTTTGTTTAGAAAAATGACCGCATTTAGGACAACACTGACTTGTTAATTGTGCTGGCACTTTTACCGCCAGAGAACCAGACAATATTGCTTTATAATCACAATATCCATGTAATTCTGCAAAAGCCCATTTAGACTGATTTCTATTCGCTTTTTTGCTGCTACTGCGATTAGTTCTTTCGCGAATATGCTTAAGATTTTCTAATCCAATCAAAGTATGAGGAGAAACTATTTTTTTGCTAATCTGATGATTAACCGCAGCAGTGAACCGTCTCTCTCTTCCAGACAAAGAAATTAACCTTCTTTTGGCTGAACGAGTGCCTTTCTGCTGTAGTCTTTTTCTGGCTTTATGATACTTGTTAGCATGATGTCTAATTTTTTTGCCAGAAAAGAATTGAGTTTGATTTTTAGTATTAGTTACAACCGCTAAATAACGCTGTCCAACATCAACACCTTTGACCTCTTTAATCTCTTCAGGTTTTAATTGAGAGATCTCTAAATCTAGACTAACCAATAAGTAATAAGTTTTTTTGGGTTTATCATACCAGATTTTAGCTGCACCTATTTTTGCCCCAGATTTAATTAATTCCAAATGTTTGTAATAACCTGAGTAAGGCACTTTGATTCTTCCAGACAAAGTAATTAAACTAACTTTGCCTTTGACAAAAGAATAATCCCTTTTGTAATTTAAAGTGCAGGTTCTAGATACAAATTTAGGGCGATTGTCTAAACCTTTATATCTTTTCTTGGTTCTACCAGATTTAATGGCTGCTGCATTTTGTTTAACTTTAGTCCACAATGATTTATATGTAGCACCTACTTGTCTCGGAACATTACAAGACATTTGTGCTGGTAAGCCATAAATACACCGTAAATCGTTATAGATTTTTTTTTGTAAAGCTACTCCTGAAGAGATTTTGTTATTCTCAAAAGCAACACGAGAAGCATAATTTAGCGCATCACGATAAGCTAAAGTCGTCTGTCTAACCAATTGTTTTTGGTCGTCAGACAAATCTAGTTTTAGTTTTGCTGTAATTGCTTGCTTCACCCAGAAAAACTTCATCAATAACAAATCAATTATACACCTGATGAATCTTTTTCGCTCGGGTTAGTACAATAAGCGGATGCTCCGTATCTGAGGAGACCTCAGATACGTCGGGAGCACCAAGCAGTGGTATCGCTACCGCGATATTTTTGTTGGTCGGGCTTTCCTCCCCACCTTTAAGAAGAATGGGGAATCCAGCCCGAAATTGTGTTGAAAATCAAAATTATTACCAATCTGTTTCTAAATAATGCTCGAACAACTTACCAAAAACATTTTTGCCTTGATTAATTCCAGTGTAAATTGGATCGCAAATCCGGGCAGCAGCATCGATAAAATCAAAACATGGTTCGATCCCGCGATCGCGCATTGCTTCGACTTGAGGATAAGGATCGTGAAAACTAACCCATCCAGGATCGACTGCATTCATAAAAATACCATGGTTGGCATATTCTTTAGCACAAGTTCGAGTCATTTGATTTAAAGCAGCTTTGGCCATGTTAGTGTGAGGATGTTGCCAAGGTTTGTTAGCGGAGTTAAATCTACCTTCTATTGACGAAACATTGATAATATATTTATCTATGTTTGGCTCTCGCATCATTAATTTTTTGAGATGGCTGTTGATGACAAAAGGAACGATCGCATTGATGATGTGAACTTCTAATAATTCGGTAATACTCACTTCATCGTCTTTCATTACCCAACTATTAAACGAGCGTAAATCGATTTGTTCTCCTTGTTCGTCGTAACTTCCAGGAGGAAAGAAAGTATCGCTTTCTTGTTTGTCTGCAGCAATTAGAGGCATTTCGCCCATTTGAGCGGCATTAACGGCAGACACTGGATATTTTGGCGGTACGATCTCGGCGATCTGTCTATTTTCTCGAGCTGATAATTGATGAGATTGTTCTCTATTAACAGTGCGCACCGCGAAGCGGATCCCTGCGGGATCGCTCTCTGCACGTCTTTTGGCGAGATTCCAGCTTAGTAAAGGTTTGATTTCTGCCGGTAATTCTTGATAGTCTAAAGATTCGAGATCGATTAAATGGCGATAAAATGCGGGGGGACGGCGAACTGTCTGGGCTGCATTATTAACAATAATATCTAGTCTGCGGTAAGTATTGAGTAAGTATTGAGTAAAGAAATCGACGCTTTTGAGATTGCGTAAGTCTACGCCATAAATATGCAAGCGATCTTCCCAGCGATGAAAATCTTGTTGAGTGGAATATTTTGTTGCTGCATCGCGGGGAAAGCGAGTAGTCAGAATTACACTAGCACCAGCTCGAAGTAATTTTAAAGCGAGAGCGTAACCAATTTTAACCCTACCACCGGTAATTAAGGCTGTTTTACCTTCTAAATTTGCAGTGCGATCGCGTTTGGCATAGTTAAAATCTCCGCATTTAGCACACAATTGGGAGTAAAAAAAATGGCGATCGCTGAACGTATCTTTACAGACAAAACAACGTTGTAGTTTATCCATCTTTGACGATCGGCCTCTCTATTCAGATACTGTCTCGTTTGGCGTAATTTTATCGCTCGACCAAACTTGATTACAGATTAACATCTAATTGACTTGTTCTAGGTAAATTAGTTTGACGTAAATATGTATGCTGATTTGCGATCGAGCCAATTAAATAAATCATTTTATCTTGCTGTTTCGATGAGATCGCTTTTATTTTCGAGGGACAACTGACTCGAAGCATTAACTAAACTAAACAAAGGCCCGGTTTGTTCTTTCCCATTCACGCCCAGATCGCTGTAACAAAGAAATATTTTTTCCCTCGCTCGCGCTAATAAATCTCTTAAAATCCGCTCGAAACGCTCTTGATCGGCTTTAATTTCAGCTTCTGGGGTTAATTGTCCCGGAGATCTGTTTTTTAAAAATAAAGGATAAGCAAATAATGCTGCACTTCCTGCTTTATCCCAAAGGGAAGATCCTGCATCCAGCCAAAAATGCCATCGATGATGGGTGCGAAGGGATCTGTACTGAAATATGTTAGCAAAGGTTACTGCATTTCGATCGCTTTGGATCTCTAAATTAGAAAGAGGACGGGGATTTGCTGTAATCGTACCGCGACGCAATAATTGAATGAATTGAGCTATTGTAGCGGTTTCGGAGAGAATGCTGGGTTCGTTTTGTCTGATTCTGCGATCGATTTGCCAAAAATGTTGGGCTGTTTCGATTAATTCTCGCAGAGCGGAGAGTCGCGCGCAACCAAAATGTTTTTGTTTGCCAAAAAAGTCTTTAATTGCTAAATCTAGTACCTCCGTTGGATTGGTAAAAACTTGTTTGGCTCGTTGTGACTTAATTGTCTCCAACCAAGTTAAAATCTTTTTATAGGCAGTGCTGGCACGATGACCTAACCTATCCCAACGAGGAAAAGACTCGATCGCATCGCTTAAGTGGGGATGGTCTAAATCAGGAACGTAACAGCGATCTGCGATCGCCCCAGCTCTAACGGGGTCTATTTCTGAAATTAGGTTGTTGCTGCCATCTCGATCCGGTTGATAGCTGAGAACTGTTAGCATTTCGGCAACAGCATCGCGATCGAGCGATCGCCCCAAACCAGGATAAATTAGGGCTAATAAGGTTAATAAGGCTCTAACTTGGGGGCTGCTAATTAAAGGTCTTTGCTCGCTAACTGGTTCGACGGCAATTCCTGCTGCGGATAAAATTTCGATTAGGGTATAGCGTCCGATTTCATCTAATCCTGGAGCGACGATCGCAATATCTCGCGGTTCGACTATTTTGTTTTGGATCGCTGCGATAATTACTGTTGCTGTTTGACGTAACATTTGCGATCGGGAAATAGTTTGAATTGATTCGATGCGATCGTCGGCTAAATTTCCCATGTAGCCCGGATCTAAAACTAATTGGACTACTGAGTCGGATAAATCTTGCAAGCTGTTTGAATTTTCAGGATATTTTAAAGATTCGACTCGACACTGAGCAGCCAAACTAGCAAAGTAATCGGGATCTGCATTTAAACCCAATCTAATTTTACCTTGGCGATTGTAAGTGAAAACAGCAAAAACATTTTTTGAAAGTAACAACTCGCACAAGTCTTTGGCGATCGCGGGATAATCGTCGGTATCGTCGGCAAATATCGCTTCGTATCTTCTGCTTAAATGGTATTGATAAGTTTCATTTGAGAGTAAATAACGCCAATAAAGCTCGTAAATAATGCCGTAACCGAGCAACCCTCTAGCTAAACACCATTGTCGCCAATCTATTAGTAGTTTGCCAAATTTGTGCCAGGTTTTTGCTTTAATTTCTCCAAAAAGACCGTCTGGTAAATCTCGAGCTAAAATATCGGGTATGTCCTCTAACGGAATGCCACTCGCTCCTGCTAGTTGCAGAAGATCTAAAATACGTCTGACACAAGTGTATTCGTTACCAAATAAGGCAATATCTTCTGTTGTTAAATGCGATCGCCATAACCTGGTTGCTAGTTCTTGTTCGGTTTCTGGACGCAAACGTACTGGAAATTGCGCTTTAATTCCTAAGTTTTCAAATAATATCGGCCAAAATAACTTTACTTCATCGACAATAAAACCATTAGGAGTTTTACAGACTAACGGATAGCTACCGTCTAATGTCGCGGTCAATCGATCTCTCAATTGACGACTGTTATTGCCATTAGCTGCAAAAACTAATACCGCAGGGCCGATTGTTTGTTTTGTTTTTGTTTGTTTTTGTTTGCTCGTCCAAGCTTGAAACTCCGCAATTAAACGAGTCGTTTTACCACTGCGACTAGAGCCTTCAATCCAAATTGGTAACGGTTTTTGATTCATTTTTAAGGTCGCTAAATATAAAATTAAAAGCTATGAGCTGGTTTTTAGATACTCCCAAAAGAGCCATCAATCGAGCGTATCAAGCTGCGTTAAAAATTAAAGCTATTGAAGATCGCTATTTTAATTCTCAATTAGATAATAAAGCAGAAAGCACCCAGCAAGAAAATACAATTTCTTTCGAGCATAGCGATCGCACTGCTATTTTTTTACAAGCTGAAATCAAAAAATATTTAAAAATTATTAAAATCAGATTGAAAGAGTTTGAATTTAGTTCTAATTTTCTTAGTTTTGTTAGCAGCACTTTAGGAGGTTTGGAATTAGATAGGTCTTTCACTCTTGAAGATCGCTCTCAATCTAATTTTATCCAACAATTGCAGTCAATCGAGGCAATTTTAAATCGATACGATCGCCCGACAGTGGAGCGAGAATTGACTAAGCCCGGGGCGATCGCCCAAATAGAAACCGTATCGGATAAAACTAGTTTATTACCGAGATCTTTCTTTAGAACTTACAATCAGATTAAGGAAGATATCTCGCCTCCATCCCCGGCAAAAGATCTTGAAGTCCTGCAAAAATACCGTCAATCTCGGCAAAAAACAGTCGTATCTTGTCGCTTTTTGTTAACTTTAATTATCGTCCCCTTTTTGACTTATCAAATCAGTAAAACATTGATAGTCAAACCAATAGTTGCGGCTAATTTGAATACCGATCGCCTCCATTTTATCGAGCAAGATTTAGAAGAAGAAGCATTTGCAGAATTACAAAGTTTTGAATACAAATTATATTTTAAAAGTTTAGCTGGTGTAGCTCCAGAAATTACGCCAACGGAAAGAAAAATAAAATTAAAAGAAAAAGTTTCTGAAATAATCGAAAAATATCGTCGGCGAAGTATCGATGGGGTTGCCAATATTTTTGCCGATCTTTTTTCGTTTTTTTCTTTTGTGCTAATTCTGATTTTCTGCCAGAGAGAAATTATAGTTTTTAAATCTTTTTTAGATAATCTTATTTACGGTTTGAGCGATAGCGCGAAAGCATTCACAATTATTCTATTCACCGATATGTTGGTTGGTTTCCACTCTCCTCACGGTTGGGAAATTGTTTTAGAAAGTGTCGCCAGACATTTTGGCTTACCAGAAAGTAGAGAATTCAATTTCTTATTTATTGCCACTTTCCCAGTAATCTTAGATACAATACTTAAGTATTGGATTTTCCGTTATTTAAATCGGATTTCTCCTTCATCCGTAGCAACTTACAGAGATATGAATCAATAATTCAGATCGTAGATCTTTTAAAATAAATATCTTGCCAACACTCTCAAAATAATTTGCCGATTTCGGTTGCTATAGAGAGTTAGGATCGATAGAATCGATTCCAGATAAAGACTCTTCTAAACCTTTGCGTCTTTCCATTTGACAGAGAAAATAACCTGTCATCATTGCCGAAGCTAAAAGGCTGGCTAAATTATCGCGATCGGTGGTAACTTGAATGTTAAAATCTCCAGAGGGTAACATTCCGACCAATCCGCGAACGTTGTGGGAAATAATTTGTTTGATTTCTGGGCTAGCAGACTGGGCTATTCTTGCTAAAGTTTCAGGATTTTGTTGTTGTAAATATTGTAGGAGAGAGTTGACAGTTTGTTCGGTTGGTTCGGAATTGAAAAAATCAGAATCAAAGTTCATTTAGCACACTTTAAGTTTTTACGGCTCTTTATTAGTTCACTGTGGCATACTTTACAGTTTAACTACAAGATTGTTAATTTTTTTATGTAAATTAACTCAAACTTTGCGAAAATCGATCGATTTCAAAATACTGATAAAATTTATCGGTCACTTGCAACCAATAGGAACGACCGTCTGTTTGACGACGCTTGCGGACTAAACCTAATTTTACCAGTTCTTGGACGTGTGCGTAGGCACTGCTACCGCGCAGTTCGATCAATTCTGTTTGCAGCAAAGGACTTTTTAGGGCGATCGCGGCTAAAGTTCGCAAACTGGCAATTCCCAACTCAGCAGGTATTAAACTTTCGAGCATTCCTTCGCAAGTGGATTTTAATTGTAAGCTATATCCTACCGGAGTATTAATCACCTCTAGCGCGCTATCTCGCGAGTCATAATCGTTCATTAGATCTAAGAGGGCTTTTTTTGCTTTTTGGCGATCGCAACCAGCTAAACCGGCGATTTCCCCCAAGGAAAGGGGTTGACCCTTAAGATAAAGAATTGCCTCAATTTTATTTGCTAATTTCAAGCCTTTTCCTTTCCCTTTTATACTTGACAAGTTTACTACAGTATGGTGCAGCCTCTAGAGAAATTTTAACCTTAACTCCAAATTGTTTAGTATTCAACAATATCGATGCCGTTTAAATCTTCTTCTGGCGATCGATCTATTTCTGCTAAAGTTTTCCAACCTGCTTGCCAACTTGAAGTATCTTTGAGCTGTTTGGCATTGATCCAAAATCTGACTGTCGGATCGCAAGATGCTACCATTTCTGCAAACACCCATTTACCTTGGTTTTTGCGGTTGATTACCTGAAAATGCCGCCAGCCCCAAGTTTTTTGTCTGGCAGTCCATTTTGAACCGAGTAAGTAAGGAAATTTTTGTTTTTTAGTCATATTTGTTAAAAGTTTTCGCTTTAATAAAATTTTAAAAAGTTTTAAATAAATTAAAATTTAGCTGGTTTTTCACAAATGGGGCTACTAAAAATAATAAGAAGCATCGGGGCGAAAAAGCAAGCGAGAAACGAGATTGTACTCGTTTTGCTAGTTCAAAATAAACGGATCGATTCTCAATTTACGGAAGTTATATTCCATGCGATCGCCGAGCTTTTTTAACAAAATTTGGTGTCTATTTTTTTATGAAAAATTTGTTTATTTTTGGTATCGAGGCAGTTAATACGCCGATCGTATCTTCGACTTTTTTGCTAACTTTACTATTAATGTCGGGTCTTTTTTTCTTTATTCGCGCTTCTGTGAAAAACCGGACGAAAAAAGTAAAATTAATTTCAACCGATTCTCAAGACATCCTTTTAACCCGCTTGCAAGAATATTTTGAGTCGCGATCCTATCACATTGTTAAATTAGACCGCGACAAAAAACAAATTACTTTTGAGGGTTTCGTTCGCCCGAGTTGGTTTCTTGCCATTTTTCTGAGCTGCTTGGCTGCAATTGGTTTATCTTGTTTTGCTTTGGTTTTATCTTTTTTATATCCTCAAGATAATAATCTTTATTTTCTATTATTGAATGCGATCGCGCCGATCGCCGGTTATTTTTATTGGCAAAAAGCGGGGCGAACTGAAACCGTAGATCTCAAAGTTGAAGCTCTCAGTAGCAGTGATGAAACCAACGATCGAACTTTAATGACGATCGCCGCTCATCGAGATGAATTAATTCAACTTCAACAGAATATTAGTTTTAAGTTAAGCGAATAACTTAAATTTCGATCGTATCCCTCGGGCCAATCCCTACCCAAATCGTGTTAGTCTGATAACTCTGAGCAGGGAAAGTACGAATTTAATGAACGCCAACTGCGGCTATTGTAGTTGGCTTTTGTGGTTGGAGCGATCTTAAAGAAGGAAAAAGAAAATGATTTTCTTCTACGTATTGAGCGCCAAATAATCCCTTTTCTGCCCAGAAGTATCGATCTGTTGTATGTTCGTTTCTTTTGACTACCAACACCGCAGGAGGAACTATTCCAGAACCCGATATGTATTTGCGAGCGGCTGTTACCGGTTTATCTTCTCCACTTTCAATACTATAATGAGGTACTAATTCGAGAATTTTACGTCCTTCTTGACGGCGGCGACTTTTACGTTTGCGTTTCCTGGCCAACTTAGTTACCTCCTAATTTACATACTAGCTGTAATAATAGTTACAAAAATCGAAAAAATTATATCGAGATTCAGGAGATAAATCAAGCCCTCAAATCGGGCTTATAAAGGCGGCTAGTTGGCTAAAATCAAAGGATAACAATCAATAGAGGGCAAGCAAAAAACTTAAAAAAAAAATAAATAAGTATAAGATTACTCAAAATAAACTAACAAAGCTTGACAAATAGACATCAATAAACATTGAGTAAAAAGCCGCCTAAAAGTAGGTAAAGCTTATTTATAATCGGGATTTCAACTCGTGAAGTTCTCTACTTGACAAAAATCGCCAAACAAGTAAGTACAAATGTTTTTATAGACAATTAACCAGCAAATTTTAGATTCAGACCCGACAATTATGGCAACTTCTGAGGAATTTATCGACCTGTGTCGAGGGCAAATAGCTTTATTAAATGAGGCTATGGGAGCGTCTTGGAGTGCAGTTTACGTAACGCAGCAAATCGCAGAGAATAACCAGCCAGCTCAATTGATTCAAGTCGCCGCATATCCACAAACACAAGAATTAAGGCCCGAAAATAACCGCTTAGAAATATTACCAAAAGTTTGGCATCGATGGCAAAAAACTCCGAGTTTACCTTCAACAGAGGAGTTGAAAAATTCAGGAAAAAAAAATGCAGTCAACTTTACTAGTTCTAAGTCCTATCTGGTAAAACAAAGACAGCTAGTATTGCCTTTAGTATATCAAGATCGGGTCGTGGGGTTATTGGTAACGAGGAGATCCGATCGCGAATGGAACGAACAAGAATACGATCTGATTGAGAAAATCGCCGCAACTATTGCGATCGGCTGTAAGCTAGCCAGAGAGAGAGATTGGTATCGAGAAGAATTACAACAACAGCAACAAGTAGCTAAAATCGAGCGCAACCAACTAGAAGATTTATTGCATCAGTTACGCAATCCGATTTCAGCCTTGCGAACTTTTAGTAAACTGTTACTCAAAAGATTTATTAATGAAGACCCGAATCGAAAAATTGCCACGAGTATGTTGAGAGAAAGCGATCGCCTTCAAGAATTAATCGCAACCTTTCAACAAAATACAGATTCGCTAGCTTTAAATATCGCGCCAAACTTACCATCTTTACCCTCGAAATCTCCTTTAATCTCGCCAACAAAAAATCTCCAAGTAGTACCGACAGAGATCGAACAAGTTTTAAATCCTTTATTAATCAGCACAGAAGCGATCGCCAATGAAAGAAAAATTGAGTTTACTAGCTATATTAAGGCTAATTTACCACTCTTAGCAGCCGATCGGGAAGCTTTGCGAGAAGTTCTCAGTAATTTAATCGATAATGCTTTGAAATATACCCCTGAAGGTGGAAAAGTTGAAATTGAAGCCGGTTTGTCTCGGCACAAAAACGATCTCGATTGGCTCGGAATTGCAGTTAAAAATACTGGTACTGAAATACCATCACAGGATCGACTCAGGATTTTTGAGCGACATTACCGAGGAGTACAAGCTCGAGGAGAGATTCAGGGAACGGGTTTGGGATTGGCGATCGCCAAAGAATTTGTTGAAGCAATGGAAGGAGAAATTGAGTTAATCGTTTCTGAAGCTAGCGATCGCAGAGAACAAAGCAATTGGCAAAATATTTTTATTATTTGGTTGAAGCAAGTCGACACCTAAATTACTTCGACTTTGACAATGACTATCTTAAAAATTGATGGATAAGTTTATCTTAGCTCCTAAAAATAGCTTAATCTAAATATTAACTGGACATAAAGTGTTTCTGTTAATCTACTTTAGTCTAGATCTATTGTAAATATTAGCTAGCGCGGCACAAAGAGTAATTCTTTGTCCCGATAATTTTGATTAAATCAATCCAAAATAGTTACAGGAAATTGGTAATCAATGACGCAAATAATTGGCACGAGTATTTCTCAATTGCCACTAATAGCACAAACATCGGGAATTCCTGGTTTAGATGGATTATTGGCTTCTTTAGGCGATAATTTAGGGGGTTCTTTAGTTAGTATTCTCGGTGCGATCGCAATCTTAGTCTTGGGTTGGATTATCGCTTCGATCGTTTCGGGAATCATTTATAAGGTTCTTAACAAAACCGAAATCGATAACAAAATCGCTGAATGGGTAACCGGAGGAAGTTCTACTGCAGAAAAACCGCCGATCGAAAAGTGGATTTCAAATACGATATTTTGGATTATCATCCTTTTTACCACAGTTGCAGTTTTAGACTCCCTCAAGTTAAATGCGGTTTCTGAGCCTCTCAATCAACTTTTAGGACAAATTAGCGAATTTGTGCCTAAACTTGGCGGTGCGGCTGTTTTAGCTGGAGTTGCTTGGGTGCTAGCAACTATCGCTA
>JASJCW010000120.1 GCA_030065265.1 Prochloraceae cyanobacterium | reverse complement strand
AATTGCACTGGGGGCCGATGGGGACAAAATTAGCAGTAGCTTTAGCTCCTACTTCTCTAGTTGACGACAGTTATACCAGCCGCAAAGTCAGGATAATAGATGTTAAATCAAGACGAATAATTCAGCGAATTAACAATGTTGGTAAACTGGGTCAAATTGTTTGGAGTCCAGACGGTACTAGATTAGGAATCATTGGTTCTGTCAACGAAAAAGATCCCCAAGCAGGAAGAATTCAGGTTGCTAAAGCCAATCAAAGTAGGCTCGAAGATGTGCTTCCTGACCGGGGAACGCCGGTCACCGCAGACACCGTCGTTTCAGGGCGGTGGAACGGTGACTATCTCGGCCACGTGCGAAAAATAGACTGGTTCGATCGCGAAAATATTATATATTTGGGCGACGAAGGGGTTAAGACGGTTATCGGTAAAGTTTCAATTAATGGCGATACTTCTATTCTCTCAATCGATCCAGAAAAATTTATTCTCAGAGATTTTTCAATTAGCAAAGATCGAAAAGCGATCGCTTCGATCTGTTCGAGTTCGACCCATCCGAGAGAAGTTTGCTATTGGAATAGTAAAAATGGCCAAATAGTTCGTTTAACGAATAGTAATCCTTGGCTCGATCGCATCGCCCTCGGTTCTCAAGAAGTGTTGCAATATCAAGCTAGGGACGGGCTAGAACTTGAAGGCTTATTAATTCGACCGGTAGGATATCAGCAAGGAAAACGCTACCCGTTGATAATAGTCGCTCATGGCGGCCCCGAATCCCATTATCGCAACGAATGGCTCACTGCTTACGATCGCCCCGGACAAATGGCAGCAACTCTAGGCTACGCTGTTTTTTACCCAAATTACCGAGGTAGTACCGGAAGGGGGGTTAAATTTTCACAACTAGGTCAGGGCGATCCTGCGGGGAAAGAGTTTGACGATTTAGTAGATGGGGTCGATTTTTTGATAAAAATTGGTTTAGCCGATCCTGATAAAGTCGGAATTACCGGCAAATCTTACGGTGGCTATGCAGCAGCTTGGGGAGCTACTTACTATTCTCACAAATTTGCTGCTGCGGTAACATCTTTTGGGATTGCTAATAATATTTCCAAAGTAGGAACGACCGATATTCCTGAAGAAGAATATTTAGTTCATGCTCTCAGACGGCCTTGGTCAGATTGGCAGTTTTTCCTGGAGCGAAGCCCAATTTATCATGCTGGTAAAAGCAAAACTCCAACTCTAATCTTACATGGAGAACTAGATCCTCGCTTGCCCGCGAGTCAATCTCTCGAACTTTATACCCATTTAAAAAAACGCAGCCAGGCTGCGGTGCGATTAATTATTTACCCGAACGAGAAACACGGTAATATTCGTGCTGCTTCGAGATTGGACTATTCCCTAAGAATGATGCGCTGGTTTGACTATTATTTACAGGGAAGTGGGGAGAGCATTCCTGATTTTGAGATTGAATACGGCCTTGAAAGCGATCGAGCCGAGAAAAAGTAAATTAATCTCAGATCGCTCGCTCGATTTTGCTTTACTGTAACCTTTCAATTAAGCGAACAGTTTTTTGATATTCTTTCATTTTTTCTTGTTTTTGAAATAAATTTGCGGCTTTGCGTAAATCTGCGATCGCGCGGCGATTGTTGCCAATTTTCTGATAAGCTAAGCCGCGATTATTGTATGCCCAGGCATAATTGCGATCGAATTCAATCGCTTTATTGTAGTCTGAGATGGCTTCTTGATATTGACCGAGTTTGGCGTAAGAATTACCTCGGTTATTGTATACTCTAATATTTTTGCGATCGAATCGAATCGACCTGGTGTAGTCGGAAATAGCTAATTGATATTTACCATTTTTTGCATAGGCTAATCCCCTACCCCAGTAGGCTTTAGCGTACCGGCGATCGAGTTGAATGGCTTTAGTATGTTCTATGACAGCTTGCCAGTATCTGCCTTGTTTGGAATAAGCAAATCCGCGATTGTTATAAGCTCGAGCAAATTGAGGATCGATTTCAATGGCGCGATTGTAGTCTGAGATAGCTCTTTTATGTCTACCCAGTTTGGCATAAGCTTCGCCCCGCTTGTTATAAGCTTTAGCATTGCGAGGATTTCTTTGAATGATGCGATCCGCTTCAGAAATCCTTTCTTGATATTTCTCGTAAGTTTGTTCGCGATCGCTTCGTGCAATTGCATCTTGGGGCATACCAATAAATATCCCCACTCCGGTCAAAATAGAAATTGCCAAAAAACCAAATCTTGTTAAGGAATTTAGTTGAACTTTAACTTTGCTGTTATTCATAGAATTGATACTCAAAAACTAATTTTGTTTGGTAAAGATAATTTGATATTGCTATCCTTAATTAGACTTCTTGCAGAAGTCAGAGAACGGAGAACGATAAGAAGCAAAGAAAATATATTTACTGTTGCCTATTCCCTGTCTTGGTGAGCGTTCCCTTCTTTTTTTGGGAGAACGTCAAAAATTAAGTGAATGCGCCAGTCGTCGGATTGGTTAATTGCTTCGTGGGGTTGTTTATTATCAAACCACCAAAGTTCTCCTTCTTGCATTGCGATCCATTCTTCGCCTGCTCCTAACAAGCTACCTGCAGGACTCTGCAAGACTAAATGATAGCGATCGCGGATTTGATAGTAAGCTCCTCGATCGATATGGCGATAAACGCGCCCGCGAGGTGCTAAACGGACAATTGTGGCTCTTCCTAATTCGCCGTCAATGCTTGCGGCAAAACTTTTTACCCAATTAAATACTTGGGGTAATTTTTCGGCTGTTTTAGTCGAGCGACTTTCGTGTACGTCATTGCTGCTGGTAATTCCTGGTGGAAATGGTTTGACAGCACTGCGAAGATAAATAGTGTTGGTTTCTCGCTGCACTTTAATTTTGTCTTGCCGACTGGTATCTTTAAGCCAAAGATGAGCATTATTTTCAATTTCGGCTAATAATGGTACGATTGCAACTTGGGAATTTAGCAAGCGAAAATTTTCTAAGTCTTTGGGCAAATTAGGAGTTGAGAAAACTCTCGCCGGATCTGGCACAGTATCGCTTGTAACTTGGCTGGTTGGTTCGCGATCGAATTCAGCAATATTTTGAAGTTTTAACAATGCCATCAAGCAATGTTGCACGTTATCGATTCTGATCGTATTGTCGTAAACTGTGGTGCGAATTCCA
Organism: Prochloraceae cyanobacterium; assembly: GCA_030065265.1. Taxonomy (GTDB): domain Bacteria; phylum Cyanobacteriota; class Cyanobacteriia; order Cyanobacteriales; family JASJDA01; genus JASJDA01. The sequence goes on along the minus strand of JASJCW010000120.1, from coordinate 10,085 downwards.
CCATGTACTCGAGATCGCTTTGAGATGTAAAAAAGATCGATCTCATCGCGAAATTGTAACTGACGGATACTGCGAATTCCTCGCCAAATAACTTCTTGATAAGTCCGGGCCCGATCGCGATCGCCGACTTGAATTGCTAATTGATAAGCATCGGCTAAGCCTTCTAAATATACTCCCGTAGAAGAAGCATGGGGAGGCCCGTATTCGGGATGTTCGGGGTTGTAAAATCTGCCCTGCAAATCTTGATACTTAGTTCCATGCCACTGTTGCATCGAGAATAACCAATCGTTCATTTCCCAAATAAATTCTAGGAATTGGTTGTCTTTGGTACCATTGTAGAGCAGAGTATAAGCTTGAGTGTGCCAGGGTATAAAAGCAGGATTGGGATTGCTGAGATGCCAATTGCGATAATAGTTAAAACTTTTACGGCATTTTTCTAATAAGTTTGGATCTCGGTTTTTTTGATAAAGAGATGCCCAAAATAGTAATGCTTCTCCTGGATAGAAATTTTGGTTATCGTTGCGATCGCTCGGTTTATAAAAAGTCCGAAAAGATCCGTCAGCTTGCCAAAGGCGATCGATACATTTGCAAAGTCGAGCGAAAATGTCAGCATATTCTCGATCGATTTGTTCTTTTCCATCTCGCTCTGAATATTCTAAAATCGCTAAAGCAGCTAGAGCTATTGCTCCTAATTTTACTTTTTCATCGTATTCAACTACTCCAATTTCAGCTTCAATTCGATAAAAATTTTTGAGATTGTAGTTGAGATTGTGGGCTGCTAAGATCCAACAGTCGGGACGATTGGTAAATTTAGCGTAGCGAATCAGGCTTATAGTCGCCATGAATTGACGAATTAAATTATTAGCGATCGATTCTTTGCCGCGACTGGGAAAGTATTTATAGGTGATGCGCCCATCTGCTTGGACTTGACGCAACAACCAGTTTGCCATTGTCTCGATCGTCTTGCTAACTTCGGCGCGATCGAGTTCTCGATCGCTAAAAATGCGATTACCTCGATGGAGAGTAGTGACGCTTGTTTCTGGAGTCAACCGAATTACTACCTGTCGCGCCTCAAATGCTTGAATGACTCCGCCTTTGCGAAGGAATGTTTCTACTGAAATAGATTCTTCTTTTAAAAAAGATTCCCAGATTTTCTGAAAGCTCAGATTTCCGGCGATCGCTCGAGTCGGACTGTAGCGTCTAATTTTATCTTGATATTGCAACTCAATGCCGCGAATGCCGCGATGAACGTTGCTAAAAACACTTTTAAAGTTCGATAAATTAACCAGACGATAGTTATAAGTAAAGCAAAGTTCGATAGTATCAATGCCTTGTTTTGAAGCCGTTGAAGCTAAACCGTAAATATCTCGAGCGTGCTTAATAGTTGCTTCTAAAGTTGTTTTTAAATCGCGATCGTATCGCCAATAAGCCTGCTGTAGAATTGCTTGTTTGCGTATGGCAATATAAGTAGGATTTAAACAAATATAAGATTTTAGGTTTATTTCCGAACCATTAATTACCAATCTAATTAGCTTTTCTAAATCGCGATCTTCTATGTTTAGGATTTCGGTGCGCTCCTCGATCATATTGAATCAATTTGTATTACAAATAATATTGGATTTTTTCAGAAATTATAGGGTCAGGAGGAGAAGGCAATTTTCAGCCTTTTCCTCTTCCCTAAATCGAATCCTTAGCTTTTAGCAAATGTAATTAGGTTGCGTCGCCATCGCCATCGCCATCACCATCGCCGTCGCCGTCACCATCGCCATCACCATCGCCATCACCGTCGCCGTCACCATCGCCATCGCCGTCACCATCGCCATCGCCATCGCCGTCACCGTCACCATCGCCATCGCCGTCGCCATCACCGTCACCATCGCCATCACCATCGCCATCACCGTCACCATCGCCGTCGCCATCGCCATCACCGTCACCATCACCGTCGCCACTGGCAATAATTAATTCTCCGTCTTGTGTTTCTAAAGATCCGATATCTAAATCTCGATCTTCTGCAATGCTAATTTCAGAAAGGTCGGGCATTGTTGCCGCAGCAAGGGCCCTGGATGCCGCCATACCGATTAAAGATGATAAAGTTAATAAAACTAAAATTCTATTCATTGTTTTGTTTCCCTTATGATGTTCTTTCGTAAAGTTTGTTCAAGAGCAAAAACTGACTGTAATTTTTACCCCCTCCTCGATAATCTAGTTTAATTTTAAAACATGAAACTTATATGAAATTTGTTAAGATCATTAAAAGCGACTCAATCGAGCGATATTTCATTTTTTATTTTTAAACTTAATCACGATCGAAACAAATATTTTAGTTATTTTAGTTAGTTATTTTAGTTATTTAGGGAAACTTAATATTACTAATGCATGGGTACTTTTGATATTTTAACCAATCAAATTTTTAAAATTTTAAATTACAAATCATCAACATTGATTGCATTTTAATTGTAAATTAGCTATGGTAATTTGAGAAATAAATTAGTTTTATAATATCAATTTGAAAATTAAAAATTAAAGCTTTTTAAAAAATTATTTCTACTAATTTTTACTGCAAATTAAAATTTAAACTAAAATAAATACCCAAAAATAATCTGAATAAAATGCTAGGTAAAAATATTTTACAATAGGATAATCTTGCTATCTCGTTAATTATTCGATCTTAATTGCTGCTTATTTTAGAGATATAAGCTCAAGAGGAACGATCGGTTTTGAGAGCAAGTAAAGCTTAATTTACATTCGTCTTTTCAATTATTTAATCCAATTAAAATTAAGCAAGAGATTATTACGATTGAAATATGGAATATGTCAAATTAATTTCATTTTAATTTCACTTTCTAATGCAACCATAAAAATATAAAAAATTTATTAAAGCAGAAAAAATTTTATGGAAAAATCCAACAAAAACTATAAAAGGCGTAGATTTTTACAATACGCTTTTACTGGTGCGACTACAACCGTAGCAATGGGGTGGCTCTTTCCGAAAAGCAGCGAGAGTCAAAGTCAAGAAAATTTATCTAATACTGTTGCTGTTGGCGGTGTAGTTGCTTTAGATGGTCGAGGAGAACAAATTAAATTATCTTCTTTTTTAGAAAACGTTCCTTTAAAAAAACCAGTTGCAGTCAAAGGTTTATCGAAACCTACTTATTTAGTAGTAGAAAGCGGCCCGACGATCGCACCTTACGGGATTATTCCAGTTTGCACTCATCAGCCTAATCGAGTTAGATGGCGAGAAGATCTTGATTGTTTTCGTTGTCCCAATCATGGTGCTAGATATGACTATCAAGGAAGAGCGATCGGAGGCCCTGCGAAACGCAATCTCAGACGAATTAAAGTGGTCACCCAAAACGATCGAATTAAATTAATCCAGTAGATTTTAGGGAAGGGGTCACAATTTCCGTTCTCGTTGCTGGTGCGGGATATTTAGAGCGGATGGAGGAAGGTTTTTAGATTTTTTATTAAGTTAGTATTATATCTGGAATTAGATCGTCAACTTAAAGATTAAACTGCTCTCTACAATTGAAATTTTAGCAACAGCAAAATGAGTCAATATTGGAGCGATATTTTAAATAGTTTAACTCCTTACAAAGCAGGAGAACAACCGCAAAATCGAACTTATATCAAGCTAAATACTAACGAAAATCCTTACCCTCCTTGTAAAAAATCTATTGAAAAAATCAAAGATCTCGCTTCTGATGAATTGAGGCTTTATCCAGATCCAGAAGCCAATCAGTTAAAAAAAGCGATCGCCGATTATTACAACGTACCAAAAGATGCTGTCTTTGTTGGCAATAGTTCCGATGAGGTTTTAGCCTTATCTTTTTTATCTTTCTTCCAACAAAAAGAGCCAATTTTATTTCCCGATTTAACTTATAGTTTTTATCCAGTTTATTGTTCTTTATATAATATAAAATTTGAATGCATTCCTCTGACTGAAAACTTTGATATTGAAATAAAAGATTTCGCTCGAACTAATGGCGGCATTATTTTTCCAAATCCCAATGCGCCGACAGGAAAATATTTAGAAACAAGTAAAATTGAAACATTATTGCAGCAAAATCAAAATTCTGCGGTCATAATTGATGAAGCCTATGTCGATTTTGGCGGTGAAAGTTGCATCTTTTTAACAGCAAAATATCCTAACTTACTAATTACTCAGACTTTTTCTAAATCTCGTTCTTTAGCTGGTTTGAGAGTGGGTTTTGCAGTGGGAAATCCAGAGCTGATCGATGGTTTAAATCGGGTCAAAAATTCTTTTAATTCTTATCCTTTAGATCGGCTGGCGATCGGCGGTGCAGTCGAGGCAATTTTAGATCGAGAATATTTCGATCGCTGCTGCAATCTCATTATTAAAACTAGAGAATGGACTAAAGAAGCTTTAGAGTCTTTGGGCTTTTATATCGTTCCTTCTCAAGCTAATTTTCTATTTGTTAAACATCATCACTATAGCGGTAAATTTATTTACGAACAGTTAAAAAACAGAGGTATTTTAGTTCGCTATTTTGATAAAGATCGGATTAGAGAATTTGTTAGAGTCAGTATCGGTACGATTGAAGATATGAAAACATTTATCGATGCGATCGAAATTATTATTAATTTGCCAGAATAAACTAGAAAAGCTTCAATAGCAGTCTGTCAAGTTAATCATTATGGTTAGAAACGAGAACTGTAGCACTACGCAAAACTGTCAAGAGATTTTTTAAGTGCTATTTGCTGCTTGCTACTTACAAACCAGTCACTTTAATTGTCTTAATCCGACGATCGCTAGGAAATAAGGTTAAATATCGGGTGATGTACCAAAACGATTGGCGATCGCATTGGCAGAAAAATAGCATACTTCCCTCGATCTTCGATTTGCAGCTATTAAATCCTTCCTATCTTCGCCAATAAATTAATAGTCTGTCAAGATAGTTTTGAGGATAGGAATGTCTCACAGTAAAAATCAGTAGGATAAGAATGCTCTCTTTTAGCGATGTTTTCACCGAAATTGCCTTCATACTTGCGATCGCTACGGTATTGGGTTCTTTGGCTCTTTGGCTGCGACAGCCTCTAATTATAGCTTTTATAGTCGTTGGGGTGTTAATCGGGCCCGCAGCACTCGATTTAGTGGATGCTAACGAACAAGTAGAATTGCTTGCAGAGTTGGGAATTGCTTTACTTTTATTTGTAGTTGGTCTCAAGCTCGATCCTCACGAGATCGCAACGGTGGGATCTGCAGCGATTATTGCTGGGTTGGGGGGAATTTTCATGACGGGAGCGATCGGCTATGCGATCGCGATGTTTTTAAAGATCGATTTAATTGCTTCTTTTTATATTGCGGTGGCTTTGACTTTTTCTAGCACGATCGTCGTCATTAAGTTACTTTCTGATAAAAAGGAAATCGATGCTCTCCATAGTCGCATTGCAGTTGGTATCCTGATCGTTCAAGATATTATGGTTGTTTTGGTGACGATCGCTTTGAGTGCTTTGAGCGGTAGCAGTCAGTACGATAGTATCGGACAAGCAGTCTTGATGTTAACGATTAAAGCTAGTGCTTTTTTGTTAGTCTTGTGGCTGATGAATTGCTATTTTTTGCCGAGAATATTGCATTCTTTGGCTCGTTCGACAGAATTATTGCTTTTATTTGCTATTACTTGGGCGATCGCCTTAGCTGCCCTCGCTCACGGGTTAGGATTGAGTAAAGAGGTAGGGGCGATCGCTGCGGGAATTTCTCTAGCTTCTACTTCCTATCGAGTAACTATTAGTTCGAGATTGGTCAGTTTGCGGGATTTTTTACTGTTATTTTTCTTTGTCGATCTTGGCATTCATATTGATGTGGCTCACATCGCTAATGAAATCGTCCCGGCCCTGATTTTTTCGGCTTTTGTGGCGATCGGCAAACCGATAATTTTAATGGCTTTTTTGGGTATAATGGGCTACCGCAAATATACCAGCGCGCTGGCTAGTTTTTCTCTGAGTCAAATTAGCGAATTTTCCCTAATTTTAGCTACTTTAGGCGTTAGTTTGGGTCATATTTCTACGGAGACAATGGGCCTAATTACTTTAATTGGGACGATCACTATGGGTTTATCTACTTATGCGATTATTTACTCCCATTCACTATATAACGCTCTCTGTCCTTGGTTGAATATCTTCGAGCGAAAAATTCCCCAACGGGAAAAAAATCTCGATGAATTACCGAGCAGCGAAATAGCTGATATTGATGTTATTTTGTTTGGATTGGGGCGTTATGGTGGTAGCATTTTAGACTATTTGCAAAGATCTGGCTTGGTAGTTTTAGGGGTGGATTTTGACCCGGAAATAGTTCAATTTTGGCGCGATCGCGGTGTTAAAACTTTGTACGGGGATGTTGAAAATCCCGATTTAGCCACAGCACTTCCTCTCGAAAAGATTAGTTGGGCGATCGTCGCTATTCCGGGAAGAAGGATCGGTTTGACTTTATTACATACCCTCAAACAACACGGTTACAATGGGCGCATTGCTCTAAACAGTCACAATCGTCAAGATCTGAATTTTTTTGAAGATGCGGGTGCAGATCTGGTGTTATTACCTTTTCGCGATGCTGCTAGGGAAGCGGCGAATATTATCGTGCGATCGGTTGAGACGAAAGATTTAGAGAAAAATTAGTTCGATCGCAAAGAAAATTTTAAATTTATGAATATCTAAACAAAATTGTTGTTATTATATTCTACTAATTGGATTTAAAAATAAATTCTCTCGCAATGGCAGATCTATCCGTTAATTTTTATCAAAATAAAGAACGAGTTCAAAATCACTATCAAAACTTATCTCAAAATTACGACGATCTTTGGACTCACTCAGCAGATTTTATGCAATTTTTGAGCAAAAATGTATCTGTATATTTAGATCTTAAATCCACAGATATTTTCCTCGATTTAGGTTGCGGCACTGGATTGTTTGCTAAAGAAATATCCAATTTAATTAAATTTGAAAATCCGCTAGTTTGTGCGGATATTTCTGCGGATATGCTGACTCAATTATCTGACAGTCGTAAATATGAATGTGTCGTGATGGATGCGATCGCCTTTTCTGCTTTACCGAGATCTTTTGATAAAATTCTTGTCAAAGAAATGATTCATCATTTAGAGCAAGAACAACAAAAATGTTTAATTAAAAACTTATTCGATCGCCTCAATATTAACGGTCAGTTTTTATTAATTCTGCTGCCTCAAAAAATTGAATATCCTTTATTTGAAGCTGCTTTGCTCAGACATCAAAAATTACAGCCCGATTATAAATTGTTAGCAGCAGAATTTGAAAGGGTGGGGTTTCAAACTGAAGTTAATTTTGTTCCCTATCCATTAAGCATCTCTAAAACTAAATATCTCAGAATGGTTGAAAATCGCTACATGTCATTACTTTCTAGTTTCAGCGATCGCGAGATTGAAGCAGGAATTAAGGAGATCGAACACAAATATTGCGATCGCGAAATTTTAGATTTTAACGACACTTTCGTCTTTATTTTGGGCAAAAAATGCGGTTAATCAATCAAGCAGCTATTAATTTTTCAGTCAATCTTTTGGCCTTTTGAATTGTTTTTTCCGATAATTGCATCTGTTCTTTATTAACTAAACCAACCCAAATAACTCCAATTGTTTTTGCACCGAAAAGATCGGCTAAAGTTTTCAGAGAATCGATCGTCCTTGTCAACATTCTACCCATCCAAGCTGGTGCTGCACTGGCCGATACGAGAATTGCCTTTTTAGTTTTGATTTTGTTTCTAATTTTCGGTATTTCACCCCAAGGCCAGTAAGCGTAACCAACACATCTTTCGACAAACTTTTGGGTTAATGCGTTGATGTTACCAAAATTTACTGGCGCGCCAATTACGAGATAATTAGAGCTATCGATGCGATCGAGTATGCTTTCCATATCGTCTTTAATAATACACTCGCCGCGTTCGAGTCCCTCGTTTTGGGTGCATTTGCGGCAATTAGTGCAAAATTCAATCTGACTATCCTTTAAATAGATTTTTTCTGTTTCCGCGCCTTTTTTAGCAGCATTGGCGAGAATCTCAGTTATTACCGAATCAATTACGCCATCTTTGCGATAGCTACCGACAATACCGATTACTTTATTATTAACCATTTTTTACCTCCTTACCGGCGATCGCAGTAAAGATCTTCTACTTTTATTATCCCTCTATTTTTCCCAAAAAAAACAAATTTTAATACATATTTGAGACACTTTGTCAATTTAAAGATCTGGTCGATTTTGCCTGCAATAAAGCCGCTAAAATAAAATAGCTTGTAATTAACTTATTGGACAATCTTTTTTATGTACAGGTTATACGATTTTCCACCTTCTGGTAACAGTTATAAAGTTCGTTTGTTATTAACTCAATTAGAAATTTCTTTTGAAATAGTTCCAGTAAATATCTTAAAAAAAGAAACCAGAACTAAAGAATTTTTAGCTAAAAATCCTAACGGTCGCATCCCTCTTTTAGAAATAGAACCGGGACAATTTTTAGCAGAATCGAATGCTATTTTATTTTATTTAAGTCAAAATACTGAATATTTCCCTCAAGATAGTTGGCAGCAAGCTAAAGTAATGGAATGGCTTTTTTTTGAACAGTTTAGTCACGAACCACATCTTGCCACATCTAGATATTGGATTACTATTTTAGGTAAAGCTGAAGAATATCAAGCAGAACTAGCTAAAAAACAAAAACTTGGTTATGCAGCTTTAGAAGTGATGGAAAAACATTTATCTAAAAACGATTTTTTTGTGGGTAATAAATATACTATTGCCGATATTAGCTTGTTTGCTTATACTCATGTTGCTGACGAAGGTAACTTCGATCTGAGTAGATTTCCGGCTATTTTAGCTTGGCTTGAAAGAATTAAATCACAACCAAAATACATTACTATTTAAGACTAATAGCCTAACAATACAGGCGATCGCGATTTTTAAAAGCTCTTTAAACATGGCAATTTTATTTAAAATTTAATTATTTGAGAAAGTAAGAGAACGTATCGATTCTGCTTGGAGTAGTGTTATTAGGACAAATGTTTGGGGATGAGTTTTCAAGATAAATCGATTAACATATCCTAACCACTCAAAATGTCTCCTCCGATGCTCGATCGCCCAGAAAATAATATTCAGAATAATTTAAGAAAATTACGCGACAAAGATCTCCGCGAATGGCGAAATAGCGGAGTAAACGACAGCATAACCAAACTAAATGTCATTTCTTTAGTCGGTAAGGAATCTTACCAATATTTAACTCTGGCCGAACGTACCAAGCGATCGCTTGAAAGTAACAATAACGGCGATCGATGGCAAAAACGTTATTCCCATTGCGAAGCAGGAGGATGGTGGTGTAGTGGTATCGACGTGCTAACGGGAATGCCGGCAACCTGGGGACAGTTTAAACCAGATCGGCCCTATTCGATCGCAAAAAAGAAAGGATTTAGCAAATCTAAAATTATTAAATACGAATCATCACCGAGAGTATCGACGGAAATTTATGCCCTCAGAGTAACTGCAGAAATTTGGCAGCGAATAGCCGCAGTAAATAACGTGCCGATCCCCTCTCGGGTTGAAATAGACGAAACAACCGGAAACGCACCTCAATTTTGGAATTGGGTCTTAAATAATCCCTCGATTCCAGTTACGATTACCGAAGGAGCAAAAAAAGCTGGCGCGTTACTCAGTTTGGGCCTAGTGGCGATCGCACTTCCAGGAATTTGGAATGGCAGAAGGCAAAGAAAAGATATATTTGGCAATAAAATTGGTTCTGATTATCCGATCGAGCAGCTTAAAGTATTCGCAACCAAAGGTAGAGAAATTAATTTTTGTTTCGACAACGATCGCAAAGCCAGCACCAAAAAGCAAGTTAGATCGGCGATCGTCAAAACTGGAAAACTTTTTGTGAAAAGAGGTTGCACCGTTAAAGTAATCGATTGGCAATATCCAGAAAAAGGTGTCGATGACTTGATTGTTGCTCGCAAAGAAGCTGTTTTTCGAGAAATTTACGCTCGACGCAAACCTCTTTCTGCTTTTCAATTGCTAGATGTTTTAGATCTATCTCGATTCGTTTCTCTAAGCGTCAGCGA
>JASJCW010000119.1 GCA_030065265.1 Prochloraceae cyanobacterium | reverse complement strand
GAAATAAAATAACTTTGCTTTTTGCTAAAAACCGTACTGATTGGATTGTCAAAACTGCGCTTGACTCCTTGCCAGATCCAGTAAGTCCATAAAGCATAATTAAGGAATAATAATCCCATTCCAGTCCAAACATTTAACCATAAAGATTGGCCGTACCAAGTTAATTCTGATAAATATTCGATATTTAAAGAGCGGACTATTTGACTATTTAACGATGTCCCATCGACTAAATAGAATAGAGCCATACCAGGATGAAATAAACTCAAAAAATCGAACGGATTACCAAAACCATAAGCATCGTAACGAGACATTAAACAGGCTGTCATTAACCAAAGAAAGAGAAACACTGAAATGCTTCCCAGCCAAACTTTAAAACTACCTATGCCTAAATTAACCAAGCCTAAAAGCAAAGCCGCGCTGTAAAAAAACGCACAACTAGCAATAATAATTCCATAGAAAGTTAAGATTAAAGTCAATGGAATTCCCCCAGCCAATCCGGCCCGTAAATTTAGAGGTAATGCAATAATTATCGCTAAATAAAGCAAACTCGGCACGCCGAATATTTTGCCGATTAAAATATTTGTAGCACTTTGAGGACTCATGCGAATGAAATCGAGAGTACCCCGAGTTTCTTCTTTTGATAAGTCAGCTACTATCAGATACATACCGGCTACTATTAAAGTTAATATGGCGATAATACTCATCCAAACGAAGATATCTAGCCACCACAGTTGCCAATTAATAATGTTACCAAAAGCATCAGGAATACAAGGGCCGTAAGGGTTATTTCTGGGGAATTCAAGACAATATCTTGCTCGATAATAACTTTGGCCTGCTACGGGTAAAGCTGCTTCAGCAATAAAGTAAAGCAGGATTTGAAATAGTACCGATAGCACCATTGCGATCGCAATATTTCTGCCTTTAAATCGACCTTTAATTTCCCGCAACAATTGGGGATTCCAATCGCCGATCCGATCCATGACAAGATTTTGCTGACTTTTATTTTTAGTTAACATAATTTTTCTAAGATACTTGCTTGTGTCCGAGTTTTAGGAAAATAGTTTCTAAATCTTCGCGAGTGCAATGAAATTCCGTCACAGAAATTCCCGTTTCAATTAGACTTCGTAACAATCTCGCGCTATCTGCGGTGTTACCGGAAAAATTGACGCGGATACTATTGTCTGATAGGGTCTCATATTCTTGGACTAAAGAATCGTTTTTTAGTTCCTTTATTAAAGTCTCTCGATCGCCCAAACTAGAGATAATTATTTGCTGATTGCTCAGGCGATCGTACAATTCTTGAAGAGATGTACTTTCTACTAAATAGCCTAACTCCATTATTCCAACAGAAGTACAAAGTTCGGCTAAATCGCTTAAAACGTGGGAAGATATTAAAATAGTCATTCCCGACTCTTGCAAAAATTTAATAATCTTCCTAAATTCCATCCGCGCGATCGGATCTAAACCCGATACTGGCTCGTCTAATAACAACAATAAAGGTTCGTAAATAATACAACGCGCTAACCCCAAACGCTGTTTCATTCCTCGCGAAAGAGTAGATATTAAACTATTTCGTTTTGTAGTTAAATTAACTAATTCTAAAATTTCGTACAATCTGCGACGGCGATGTTTTGATTTTAAGCGATACAATCTCGCAAAATAATCCAAATAATCCCAAACTGATAGATCGTCGTATAAGGGAAAATCATCGGGAAGATAGCCGATATTTTGCTTGAGTCTGGGGTTACTATTGTCTCTTTTGAGCAGATCGCCGTGAATGTAAATTTCTCCTGCTGTGGGTTCTTCTGCTGCAGCTAACATTCTAATTAAAGTGGTTTTTCCTGCCCCATTCGGCCCGATTAAACCGTAGACTTCTCCACTTTTAACTTCTAATTCTAATTCATTAACTGCAACGTGCCGCTCGAATTGTTTGGTTAATTTTCGAGTTGCGATCGCTAATTGCTGTCTCATTACCGTAAATATTTAGTATTCTATTTACTTTTCTTTCAATCTTAAACTAAAGAATAAGCAAGAGGTAATAGAGCAGAGGGCTAGATGGGGATTATTTAAATTTTTTAATTAATTGAGGCTCAAACAAGATTTGCAAAGAAATAATTTCTCAGCAGGATCGACTCGATTATGTTCTGATTTAGAAGATATTTAGTTTAATTACCAGATTTTTACTTTATTTAAACTAGTAAAAATTAGCAATACTTTATTTAAAAATTGTGAGATGAAAAATTTCCGATCGAAAATAGCTAATCGATCTATTTGCCTACTGGCGATCTTAAAAAGATCGCCACAAATAAAAAACTATTCCTCTCGAGCAGACTTATCGCGAGGGAAGCCAGAAATCAAGCCGCTTTCAATCATCAAACCAATTCCAGCATTGATAGTCGCTAAAGCGATCGTACCCCACCAAAACCAAGGATCGCCTTCAATTCTACGTTGCAAAGCCTCACCAAACAAACACAAACCGAAAGGAAACAACAAAACACCCACTTGCGCTTTGATATACCAAATAAGTTTCTTATTCATCAAAAAAGAGCAAAAAAGAACACAATTATTATTTGTACAAGAAAAGTGACCTTTAAAGAAGGCCGCAGAAGTATATAATTGCGATCGCCGCTCAAAGACAAAAATCTAAGATAGAATTCTTTAAGAGGCTAGGGGTGTCTGAATAATTCAGGCTGAGACAGTCCCTTAGAACCTGAGACTGGGTAATACCAGCGTAGGGAAGCTGTAAATGAGGAAATAAATATGAGAAGAGAATGGGTAGCTAAGCGATCTGGCGATCTGAACGTATCGCAAATGCATTATGCTCGTCAGGGTATAATTACCGAAGAAATGCACTACGTCGCGAAGCGAGAAAACCTTTCAGCCGAATTAATTAAGGATGAAGTAGCTAGGGGTAGACTGATTATTCCGGCAAATATCAATCACACTAATTTAGAACCGATGTGCATCGGTATTGCTTCAAAATGTAAAGTAAATGCCAATATCGGTGCTTCTCCTAACTCATCTAACATCCAAGAAGAATTAGATAAACTCAACTTGGCGGTAAAATACGGTGCAGATACCGTCATGGATTTATCTACAGGTGGTGGCAATTTAGATCAAATTCGCACTGCAATCATTAACGCTTCTCCAGTACCGATCGGCACCGTACCAATATACCAGGCCTTAGAAAGCGTACACGGTAATATCGAAAACCTCACCGCCGATGATTTTCTACATATTATCGAGAAACATGCCCAACAAGGGGTAGACTATATGACTATCCATGCGGGAATTTTAATCGAACATTTGCCTTTAGTTAGAAGCAGACTTACGGGTATTGTATCTCGCGGTGGGGGGATTATTGCCAGATGGATGCTGCACCATCACAAACAAAATCCTTTATATACCCACTTCGACGATATTATCGAAATTTTCAAAAAATACGATGTTTCTTTTAGTTTAGGGGATTCTTTACGCCCTGGATGCACCCACGACGCATCCGACGAAGCGCAACTAGCAGAATTAAAAACTTTAGGAAACTTAACCCGTCGTGCTTGGCAGCATGACGTACAAGTAATGGTAGAAGGGCCTGGCCACGTACCGATCGATCAGATCGAATTTAACGTGAAAAAACAAATGGAAGAGTGCAGCGAAGCACCTTTTTATGTTTTAGGGCCTTTAGTTACCGACATTGCTCCAGGATACGATCATATTACCTCGGCAATTGGTGCTGCGATCGCAGGTTGGCACGGTACGGCAATGTTATGTTACGTTACCCCCAAAGAGCATTTAGGTTTGCCCGATGCAGAAGATGTCAGAAACGGTCTGATTGCCTACAAAATTGCCGCTCACGCCGCCGATATTGCCCGTCACCGTCCAGGAGCTAGAGATCGGGATGACGAGCTGTCTAAAGCCCGTTATAACTTCGATTGGAACAAGCAATTTGAACTATCTTTAGATCCCGATCGCGCTAGGGAATATCACGATGAAACTTTACCGGCCGATATTTACAAAACTGCCGAATTCTGCTCTATGTGCGGGCCGAAATTCTGTCCGATGCAAACTAAAGTTGATGCTGATGCTTTAACTGAGTTAGAAAAGTTCTTGGCTAGAGAAGCAGTAAAATCTTAAATTAAGGTAAGAGGAAAGAGGCAAGAGTCAGAAAGAATTAGACTAGAACCTTTGTTTAATTTCTATAATTTTGCAATAAAGTTAAACGAGTTCAGCTTTTCTGCTCTGTTTTCTTCTTCCTGCTGCAAATAAAAATTTAAAAAAATAAAGAGTTATCTTTGTAGTTTAATCTCTCGATAATTTCGTCTAATTCATTAGCTTTAAAACCTTTGCCGATCGCTTCCATAACCCATTCATTATCTTGGCGATAAATTTCGGCTAACACCATCCCAGTCATACCTTGATATGTTTGACCGGAAAGATTGTACCTAGCTAATTCGCGATCGTCATTTAAATTTACCAAACGCACGAAAGCATTTTCAATTTGACTGAAATCTTGCTGACGCGGAATGCAGCGATAGATATTAATAATAAAAACAAATCGAGCAATTTCTGGGGGTAATTTAGTTAAATCTACCGTAATTATTTCATCGTCACCATCTCCGATTCCGGTAATATTATCTCCTTGATGGACGATCGCCCCAGAGGAATGAACTAGATTATTAAAATAAATAATATTTTTGCGATCGCTTAATTTTCCTGAAGAATTCAAACAAATTAAATAACTATCCAAATCGTACAATTGCGCCTTACCTGATTTTTTACCCAAATCCCAACCCAATCCACAGATGATTTTTTGCAAATACGGATCTTCTTTAGAAAGGGAAACAATTTGATTTTTGCTAAGACTAATCGGCATTGATTTCGAGAAAATAAACGATTGAGGAGCAGAAATAGAGAGGGTCATGGAGTTTAAAAATTTAGAATTAAATAATTTATTCGCTCGTAGATTGGGATTTTTTGCGGCGATCGATAACTGCTTGTCTGAAACCTAAAACTACTAAAATATTAGAAACAGTTAAAAAGAATTCCGCACTACCATGCAACCAATCTACATTAGCTAAAGAAGTTCCGAAAGTTACTTCAGAATAAATTCCAGCCGGAATGGTGATAAAAACAAAAACTAAGAGAAAATAAAAGCCGATTAAAGCCAAACGGGGGGTTTTTCCGCAACGAGTTAAAAACCATAAAAATCCCAAATAAGGAAACAAAGAAACAGCAAATAAAGTATCTTTAGAAATCATCGGATTTACTCTCCAAACGAACCGATCGCCAAATCCACCAAGCAGCAAGACAAAGAGTCGTATTTCCGATTACCGTCATTAATGCTTGTAAAGTTACTAACCATTCCAAAGATGGCGAATTATCAAAAAAATGCCAAGTACAAGCACACATTGCACTGACTAAAGCCGGTATCATCGCCCAAGATAGAGCAAACCAATAGCGATTATTTGTTACTTCTGCATAAAGCCAGACAAACCACATCGCCCCAACCCATTCTATGACGCTAGAGACGTGAACTATCCAAGTTGGAATTGAAAGAGCGTTCATAATTTATTTTTTTTTAATTGCGATCGTCAATTTTATTCCCAAACAAAACAAACAATAAAATCCGATTATTGTTGTTGTTTTTCGAGCCACTCAATTACTTCTTTACTTAAATTAATCCCATTAAGGAGATCGATTTCGCGAATACCTGTAGGGCTAGTAACGTTTACTTCTGTTAAATAACCGCCAATTACGTCAATACCGACAAAGTATAAACCATCCGCTCGCAACTTCGGGGCTAGCTTAGCACTAATTTCGCGATCGCGATCGCTTATCGGTGTGGCTTCTACCCTGCCTCCAACCGCCATATTCCCGCGAAATTCGGCCCCGGTAGGAATTCTATTCACTGCCCCGATCGGCTCGCCATTTAGCAAAATAACCCGCTTGTCTCCTTGTTTGGCTGCGGGTAAATAAGTTTGAACCATGACCGGCTCTGCTTGTTTGGTGCTAATCTCAATTAAAGAGTTAAAATTGCGATCGCCTTTTTGTAAAAATAAAATTCCTTCGCCCCCTTTCCCACCTAGTGGTTTTAATACGGCTGCTTCTCTAGCTTCGACAAATTTACGAATCACCGATTTATCATGAGAGACGATTGTTTCGGGAATTACCGACTGAAACTGTAAAGCGTAAACTTTTTCGTTAGCCGATCGCAACCCAGCAGGAGAATTAATTACTAAAGTTTTTTTCGGGTCGATTAGATCGAGAATGTAAGTAGCGTAAAGATAAGAGACGTTAACGGGCGGGTCAACCCGCATAAATACAGCGTCCATCTCTTCTAAAGGCTGCAAAATAGTCTCTTGAACTTCGTACCAATTAGCAGCAGCAACCCAAAGACCGTCGATTAATTTTACAGGTTCTAGTTTAACTAATTCTAGGGTGGCCCAGGCTTTACCCTCGATGATGCTCAATCGATCTATTTCAGTTATCCAAACTTCGTGACCTTTAGCCAGTGCTGCTTCCATTAAAGCGACGCTGGTATCGTGTCCGGGATCTAATTTTGCGATCGGGTCAATAATGAATGCGAATTTCACGCGCTATTTTTCTAAATTTAGTGCCTAAATTCTATTAAACAACTATCTTGGCACTCAAAGGAAGTAGCAAGTTAGAGATCTGAGGTATTTTTTTATCTTTTTGCTTCCTACTTCCTAGTTAAAATTTTTAAGCAGCAGTATCTTTCAATAAAGGATCGAGCATTCCTTGATACTCCAATTCATGAAGGTCATCGCAACCACCGACGTGTCGATCGTTAATAAAAATTTGTGGTAGGCTCGATTTTCCATTGGCTCTTTGTGTCATTTTAGCTCTGGCTTCGCGGTCGCCATCGATACAATATTCTGTATATTCTACTTGTTTTCTATCTAATAAAGCCATCGCCCGAATGCAAAAGGGGCAGGTACTCCAAGTGTAAATTTCTACTTTAGCTGTCATAATTTTTTGCCTCGTAATTATTTTAATTGTAAAAAAAAAGTGCATTATTAAGAAGTGTAGCAAGAGCAAATCGAAAACTTCAGAGTAAATACTGTAAAAAATGAAGTTAAAATAGCTCTTTAAAAAAATTATTAGAAGAATTGGCTTAATTCTGAAAAGATAAAGAGCGATCGGATTTTTTAATTTGCGTGTAATTACAGTTTCCTAAGAAACAACATGAAACTGAATATTTTTCTCTCAACTACATTACTGAGTTTTGTGAGTTTAGCTACTCCTGCATTCTCAGAAAATTTGCAGCATACTAATCAATTGTTAGCAACAAAACAATGCCAGCAATGCGATTTAAGTGGAACTGGTTTAGTGATGGCAAATCTTTCTGGTGCTAAATTAGCCGGAGCTAATTTAAGTCATGCTAATCTTGCTCGAGCTAATTTAAGCGGTGCCGATCTCAGGGGTGCTGACCTGAGCGGAACTTCTCTTTATGGTGCAAACCTAACTGGGGCTAACCTCGAGGGTGCTATTCTTAATAATACAGATCTTCGCGCCACTTATCTGAATAATGCCGAGATCCGCAGCACTAATTTAGGTAACGCTCGCATTGATGGGGCGATCGGAATTCCTCATAATGCAGGTACTGCTCAACAGTTTCATCAATGGGGTATTAACGAAGCCAATAAAACCAATTTTGTTGCCGCAATCGAACATTTTAATCGGGCGATCGCAACTGATAAGCAATACGCTGACGCTTATTTAGCTCGCGCTCTCAGTTTGTATCGTTTAGGCAATGAATCGGGTGCTAAAGTAGATGCTCTCAAAGCGGCTGAATTATTTGCAGCACAAAACAACCAAATTGGAGAAACAGCTGCTAATAATTTTATCGAAAATATGCAAATAGCTCGAGAAATTGCTCATAAAAAACAACCAGGAGATACTAAATTCGGTAGAGTTTTAAGTTCGGTTGCTTCTTTAGCCTTACAATTTTTGCAGATAATGTATTAGACTTATTATTGTTTCGAGTTAGCGGCCGATCGCTATCTCATTTTAAGAGATTCAGCGATATAAAATTTTCAGGTGGTGTGTGAGAAAATGTTGCAAAGATTGTTTTTAGCTATTTTAGCTACAGTATCGCTGTATTTGTTTTTACAACCGAATCAAGTTTCAGATAATTCAATACTTTTAGGAGATAAAATTTCAGATATCTCCAAATCTTTGGTTGGTTTTATTTTGCCTCAAAAATAGTCAGACAATATAAAACATGCGAGGTGCTTGAACTATTTTCGAGCACCTTTTTATTTGTTAAAAAAGCTTTAAAAAAGATCGCCAATCTAATACAGTTACAGTTTAAGGTTAAGAAGTCAGATTTAATAAATTCTTAGCTAATTTTAAGCATTTTATCTAAAGCGCGATTTTTAAGAAAAAGTATCACTAAATCTCTCTTGTGAAAAAACTAGAATCGGAAAATACCTAAATTAAAAACTGAATTCTCAAAACAGATTTTTATTAGCGATCGCTTTTAAATATTTTTACTTATAAAAAAGAAATTCGTTTTACGGATTTCGATTCAATGCATGATTTTACGAAGTAGAACATAAAATTTTCAGTATTTTAACTGTAAGATATTACGCTCGATTCGTAGATAATTGAAATAGTCATCTAAAAAGTAATATTAATCCGAATAATTACAACATTATATCTTAAGTTAAAACAATGAATTCACTTACTAATTACCTAATTACAGAACAAATCAAAGTACATTCAGATCGAACCATATATCGAGCAGTAAGAAAATCTGACAAAATATTGGTGATTATTAAAACATTAAAAAAAGATTATCCAAAAATAGAAGAAACTGCTAGTCTACTTCACGAATATGAAATTGTCAAAAATATTAGCTCAGAAAGGATTGTCAAAGTTTACGATATAGAGCGATATAAACAAAGTTTTGCCCTAATTTTAGAAGACTTCGGTGGAGAATCCCTCCAAGAACTACTTGCTACAAGAAAACTCAAATTAAAAGAATTTTTAAACGTTGCTATTCAACTCTCGTTAATATTAGATGAGATAAATCAACAAAAGATAATTCACAAGGATATTAAACCATCAAATATTATAATTCATCCCAAAACTCTTCAAGTAAAGCTTACAGATTTCGGTGTTGCTACGAGATTAACTAAAGAAACAAATACTTTCAAAAAAAACTTGTGGGGTAGACATAATAATTCTCAATTATTAGAAGGAACTTTGGCCTACATTTCACCAGAACAAACGGGAAGAATGAATCGCGCGCTCGATTATCGCAGTGATTTTTATTCTTTAGGGGTTACTTTCTACGAAATGTTGACAGGGAAATTACCTTTTCAAGCTGAAGATTCTTTACAATTAATTCACTATCACATTGCCACAACACCAATCCCTCCCTATAAAATCAATCCAGAAATTCCCCAAGCAGTTTCAGCAATTGTGATGAAACTATTAGCTAAAAATGCTGAAGATAGATATCAAAGTGCTTTAGGTTTAAAAGCAGATTTAGAAAATTGCTTGCAACAACTTTCTAGTAACGGTAAAGTTAAATCCTTTTTACCTGGAGAAATGGATCGATACGGTCAATTTCTAATCCCCCAAAAACTTTACGGTAGATCTAATGAGGTTGCTAGTCTGCTTTCGGCTTTCGATCGCGTTAGTGGTGGAAGTACCGAGGTAATGTTAGTCAGCGGCTATTCAGGGATTGGTAAAACATCTGTAATTAACGAAATACACAAGCCAATCGTCAAAGAAAAAGGTTATTTTATTTCTGGTAAATTCGATCAATTTCAAAAAAATATTCCTTACAAAGCGATCGTTGAAGCTTTTAAAATATTAGTCCAACAGATATTAACCGAACCCTCAGAACAAATAGCCCTATGGAAAGAAAAATTTAAATCTAACTTAGGGGAAAATTCAGAAATAATAGCAGAACTAATCCCGGAAATCAAACTGATTTCTGGTTCGCAATTATCAATTGCTGAATTAGGGCCGAACGAATTTCAAAATCGTTTTAATCGAGTATTTAAAAAATTCATTCAGATTTTTGCTACTAAAAAACATCCTTTAGTCCTATTCTTAGACGATTTGCAATGGGCAGATCTAGCTTCTTTAAAATTAATCGAACTATTAACTACAGATCGAGATATTGAATATTTTTTAATAATTGGTGCTTATCGGGATAACGAGGTAAATTCCCTTCACCCTGCGATGCAAACTTTCGCCAAAATTAAAACAGCAAAAACAATCGTTAATAACATCAATCTCCAACCTTTGAAATTAGATTCTATTACAGAATTAATAAGAGATACTCTTAAATGTAAAGTAACGGAAAATCCAGGCTGCGATCTCGAAAATTTGCAAATTTTAAGTAAATTATTATTTGCCAAAACTGCCGGCAATCCTTTCTTTTTAAATACCCTTTTACAAACCCTACATACAGAACAATTATTAACCTTTAATTACAATAGCGGTTGTTGGGAATGGGATATTAAAAAAATTCAAGCAGTTGGTATTACCGATCGCAATGTTGTCGAATTAGTTGCTTCAAATCTTAAAAAACTCCCATCGCAAACACAGGAAATACTCAAATTAGCAGCTTGTATCGGACATAAATTCGATTTAAATAGTCTCGCGATCGTTAACGAAAGACCTCAAACAAAAACAGCATTAGATTTATGGCCCGCACTTCAAGCTGGTGTAATTCTTCCTTTGAGCGATACTTATAAAATCCCCTTATTAGACTCCGAACTATTTACTGCGATCGAAGATGAATCTTTAAAAATTAGCTACAAATTTTTACACGATCGGGTACAACAAGCAGCTTATTCTTTAATTCCAGATTCTGAAAAAAAACAAACCCACCTGGCGATCGGTCAGCTTTTACTAAAAAATACCTCAGCAGAAGATCGAGAAGAAAATATCTTCGATATCGTTAATCAGTTAAACCTCAGTAGAGAATTAATTACGGATCTAGAACAGCAATATCTTTTAGCCGAACTCAATCTTATTGCTGGCAAAAAAGCAAAAGCAGCATCAGCTTACCAAGCCGCTTGCGAGTATTTAAATATAGGTTTAGAACTATTGCAAGAAGATAGTTGGCAACAAGATTATCAACTAAGTTTAAACCTTCATACAGAAGCCCTAGAAGCAGAATATTTAAATGTTAACTTCGATCGCGCAGAAGAATTAAGTCAAATTGTGCTAAATCGAGCGAAAAATTTCTTAGAAGAAGTCAAAATATACGAGATACAAATTCAGTATTACATTGCTCAAAGTCAGATGAAACTGGCGATCGAGACTGCTTTACCTATTCTCAGAAAACTAGGAATTTATATAAGCGATCGCCCAACTCAATTCAAGACAATATTAGGTTTGCTGAAAACAAAATTTACTCAAGGAAATCGCTCGATTGAAGATTTAGCATTTCTGCCAGAAATGAAAGATCCCTATAAAATTGCAGGAATGCGAATATTAATCGCAGTAATTCCGGCAACTTTTGTTGCAATGCCGGAATTTTTTCCCTTAACTGTTTTTCAAATGGTTAATCTTTCGATCGAATATGGCAATATTCCTTTATCAATTTGTGGCTATAGTTCTTATGGGTTAATTCATTGTGCAGTCTTAGGAGATATTGATGCTGGATATCGATATGGCAAACTGGGTTTAAAGCTTTTAAATACTTTAAATGCGACAGATCGCAAAGCTCAAACTCACTTAATATTTAACACTTTCATTCGCCACTGGAAAGAACATATTAAAGAAACAATCGAACCTTTAGCTGAAGGCATTCAGAGCGGGTTAGAAACTGGAAAAATAGAAGATGCCTGTTATTGTGCAGCCCATTATTGTGGTTATTTGTTACTGAGTGGAACTCCTCTTTCTTCTGTAGTTAAGAATCAGACAGAATATATTGAGATGCTGAAAAAAAATCAGCAGCAAGTTCAAATGTATCAAGCCAAGATATGGGGACAAGTAGGCTCAAATTTGCTTGCTGCTTCGGAAACGCCTTATCAATTGACTGGCAATTTATTTAATGAAGAAACGATGTTGCCTTTGCTAATTGAATCGAATAATAAATTAGCAGTTTTTGCAATGTATTTGAACAAATCACTTTTATCTTACCTTTTTAGAAGGTACTCTGAATCTAAAAAGAATGCATTTATAGCAGAAAAATATGCCGACGGGGCCCTCAGTATGATATATATTCCCCTCCATAATTTTTATTATTCTTTATCACTTCTTGCACTGTACCCTACTGCTTCTAAAACAGAGCGAAGCACGTACCTTAAAAAAGTAAGCTCGCTACAGAAAAAAATGAAGCACTGGGCAAAACACGCTCCAGATAATTACTTACATAAATATCAATTAGTAGAAGCAGAAAAAGCCCGAGTTTTAGGACAAAATGAAACTGCAATTCAAAATTATCAAAAAGCTATTCAATCGGCTAAATCTGCTGAATACATACAAGAAGAAGCACTGGCAAACGAACTAACCGCAGAATTTTATTTCTCATCAAATCAAGAGAGTAAAGCTCGCGAACATTTAATGAATGCCTATTATGGCTATACTAATTGGGGGGCAGTGGCAAAAGTAAAAGATATAGAAAAAAGATACGGTCAAATTTTAGATCGGGTTATTGTTTCAGAAAAACCTTTAATTAATGAGACCTATGGAACTCAATCAATTAGGGGAGAAAATTTAAAAGTTTTAGATTTGGTTACAGTCTTAAAAGCATCTCAAGTAATCTCTTCGGAAATTGTTCTCGATCGATTGCTGTCAAGATTAATGCATATTTTAATGGAAAATGCTGGAGGACAAAAAGGATTTTTGTTTTTACAACAAGAGAATTCTTTAGTTTTAGCATCCGAAGCTAAAATTGATTCAAATAATAAGATTGTTGTTTCTGATAATCTTGATTTTCAAAGTGGAGAATGGCCTCGTTCTTTAATTACATACGTTCAAAGAACTAGAGAAATACTGATTTTAAACAATAGTCGCGATCGCGGATTATTTAATAACGATCCTTATATTGCGCTTTATCAACCAAAATCTATTTTATGCTTTCCTTTAATCTCTCAAAATCAATTAAGAGGTGTTGTCTATTTGGAAAATCGCGCCCTTGAAGGAGCTTTTACAGAAAAAAGATTAGAATTGCTTAAAGTTCTCACGGCTCAAGTTTCTATTTCAATTGAAAATGCCCGTCTTTACAAAAATTTAGAACATCA